>NZ_CP151943.1:0-217500 GCF_038592905.1 Neobacillus sp. FSL H8-0543
AGCTTTCATTCGTCCAATTGAACGATTCATATTAATATTTGTTGGTCGTTTGTTTGGGTTTCTTGGAGGCACATTACCGTGTCGGGAAGAGCTATTAGTTTGTTCTTTTCTTTCCTCTTTTAATGGCGTTTGAACTGTCATTTCTCCCACACTCCTTTACTCTCTATTTATCATATCATAACCTATTCTTCATTTCCATTTTCTCCGTTATGTTCTGTCTCATCATCACTTTCATTCTCACTAGGTAAGAACTCATCTTCTTCTGAAAGCAACCACATATCAAACGTATATAGCATGTTTAACATAAGGGATGCATCAGCCCCCGTTACTTCACTACTCTTCCTGGAGGTCACAACAAAGAGTAAGTTATAATACTCACCGAAGTAAGGAAATAACACAGAGGAACCTTCCTTTTCGAGAATTTCAATATTCTCCCCCTCTAAGAGCGTCTTTATGACCTGTTTTTTTCTCATTCCCACTCCTCTTAGGGTAAAATCGTGGTCTTTCCGAATCTCCTCATAAGCAGACTCTATATTCCCTTGAAATACGTTTTCATCAGGAGAAGACTCAACCATATAGGAATAGACATCAAGATGAAAAGATGAAGCAAAGTTTCTTAAATAAGAGAGAACAAATTCTTCATATTTTTCTGGAGTAAATTGAAATTCATCCAAATGCCACTTCTGTTCGCTTTTCGGCATCATTTCGTTTACTTTGATGAGCTTTTCACTCAATTCAATAAACGTTCCCCGGTTTTTATTAATACTTTCGACTAAACTCTCTTGCTTTAACTCATTAGACATGAATCTAGTGATATCTGGTGTTTGAAAGACAAATAGATCAATAACAATAACGCTGATAACAAGAGCAACCAAATACTCTAGTTTTGCTCCTACATTCGGAAATACGTTAAATACCCATAAAAAGAAGGATATAGCAACAACTACGCCATAATATATTTTCCTTATGGCTACACGGTGCTTCAGATAATATTCTCGATTCCATATGTACAAACCTATACTAAAGGCAATCCCCACCAAAAGTATGAAAAATATCATTATCATATACCAGTTTGCTTCCAATCATATTCCCCCTCTATCTTCCATTATACTTCATCTTCTAGTCTATCATCATCTTATTTGGAAGCTAGATTAAGAGTTATTCAATTCAAATTCATCGTTTGCCGCTAAATTTTTCACTAAAGTATAAAAAACTCCCATCCTCTAAAAACTGATAAGGAAGGGAGTAGCCATTCAATTTAATATTAATGTTTATGTCTTCTAAAATGAGCAACAACTGTAGTTAGTAAGAATAGTCCTGCTAAACTCCAGGGAATCCAAATGGATGACTTTTCTACTTCCACGCTCTCTTTTTCATGAGTTACTTCGCTTTCTTCGGCAGAGGCCTGTTCATCACTTTGCCCTTCAGAAGCATGATCAACAGCTTCTGCATGTTCATTTGCGTTTCCTTCTTCATGTTGATCTCCTTCAGCATAATGAGTAAATTGGACATATGCTTCCACATATTCTCTACCAGCTTCGACATCATTCACATCAAAATCTTTTGTTGCAAGGATTTTTTCAAATCTTTCCTCCAAACCATGCATTCTTTCTTCATCAATCAATCCCTCGAAGGCAGATAAGTTCCCAGCTTCAATACTCTTGTCTGCAGCAATAATGGCTTCTTCCATCGGTGTTCCCTCAGGTTTTACACCTGTGAATGGAGCACCTTCACCTGCTCTGTGAACTCTTACTAATCGATTGTATAAATAATCGTCAGCTAATTTCTGAGCGTCGGGACCTAGCACCCTTACCTTCATGTTTAGCTCAAACGCATCCTTTATTTCCTGCTCATCTTCAGGTAATACCCATTTAAGAATATAACTGCTATTATTCTCTTCTATTGCTCTTTTAGTATCTAAAATTACGGGTCCATCCATTGTATCGCAATGAGCGCTGGCCATTGTAGGAATGACAGCAACAATGGCTAAAGCCATGATCAGTATCCCCATAATTTTTTTGGGCATGGTAAATTTCATAGTTAACTCTCTCCTTTAAAATGTTTTTTTATTAGCTAACTTGCTAGAATTATTTCTTTCATACCCTCCCTCTGCTATAATAATTACTTTACATAGACCACCAAGAAATCGGTTAAGAAAATTTTTATGAATCCACCTTTGTGTGTTCTGACTTCATTATAGGAAAATTTATATTTGAAAACGTTGACCGAGGTCAAAAAATAAAAAAGTTACAGAAATGTCGTTCATAGAGTGATGAAAAACACCCTACTTTTTTGGATGTAATTGCACCATTCTTTTACCCAAATGAAACGAGATAATGATAAGATGTAATTACTCATAGTTGGAAAAAAATAGGGGTGAAGTATTTGGAAATTGTTATTGCAGGTGGTTCTGGCTTTATCGGAAAAAAATTGACAGATACTCTTCTTAGTAATGGGCACGAAGTTGTCATCTTGACCAGAAAGATAAGACCAGCTAATGGAATGGTTTCTTATGTGAGGTGGCTTGAAGATGGTGCAAACCCAGAAACGGTGATTGAAAAGGCAGATGCATTTGTTAACTTAGCGGGAGTTTCGATAAATGATGGGCGTTGGACGGCAAGACATCAGAAACAAATTTATGACAGTCGAATGACAGCAACGGATGAATTATTAAGAATTATTTTTGCAATGGCCCAAAAACCTTCTGTCTTAATTAATGCGAGTGCAATCGGAATCTACCCTGCATCAACTAATACTATATATTCTGAGGATTCCTCTGAAATTGCTAGTGATTTTCTTGGCCGAACGGTTCTTGACTGGGAAAAGAAAGCAAAACAAGCAGAAGGACATGGCTTACGATCCGTCTTTATGAGATTTGGTGTAGTACTTGGAAATGAAGGCGGTGCCCTCCCTCTCATGAGTTTGCCGTATAAATTGTTCCTCGGTGGAACAGTTGGATCTGGTGAACAATGGGTTTCTTGGGTGCATGTAACAGATGTTATCCAATCCATTGCATTTGCTATCGAAACAAGTGAATTGAGCGGGCCAGTCAATGTCACCTCTCCTTCTCCAGTTAGAATGAAAGCTTTCGGGAAAACCATTGGCTCCGTGTTACACCGTCCGCACTGGCTGCCGGTCCCTTCCTTTGCAATGAAATTTGCGCTTGGACAAAAAAGCTCCCTCGTTCTCGAAGGACAACATGTTTTGCCGAAAGTATTAATGAATGCAGGCTATAAGTTTTCATTCCCTTTACTCGATGCTGCTTTGGAGGATTTACTAAAGTAGTGATTGTTTTTGTAGTGTTCAACAAATATTGAAGCCCATTCAAGCTGATAGCTAGAATGGGCTTCTTTTACAGTTTAAATCAGTGATTGAGACTACTTGCTGTTAACGGGTATTCATTTCATTTGGATTTGCGCCTCTGCGTCTGTTGCGGTTTAGGTTGTTAATTTCACCCATTTCCTCCGCAGTTAATTCAAAATCAAATACATTAATGTTTTCTTCTATTCTCGATGGTGTTACAGATTTAGGAATTACAATTGTATTATTTTGTAAATGCCAACGTAATATCACTTGAGCTGGAGATTTACTATGTGATTTAGCTATCTTAGTAATTACATCGTCTTGTAAGACTTCTCCTCCTTGTTCAAGAGGACTCCAAGCTTCTACAAATATATCATGTTTTCTACAAAAATCTTTTAATTCCATTTGTGAAAGGTATGGATGACATTCAATTTGGTTTACGACAGGCTTAATATCACATTCCTTTAAAATACGTTCCAAATGTTCAATTTCAAAGTTACATACTCCAATTGCTTTGACACGTCCATCACGGTAAAGCTTTTCAAGCGCCTTATATGTATTAACATATTCATCATATTTTGGTGTTGGCCAGTGAATCAAGTATAAATCAACATAATCAAGACCTAATCTTTCTAAGCTTAGATCAAAAGCACGGAGAGTATCTTCATATCCATGGTCACTGTTCCAAACCTTAGTTGTAATAAATAGCTCTTCACGAGGAATGGCTGTTTCTTTAATCGCTTTTCCAACGCCAACTTCATTCTTATAGAGCATTGCTGTATCAATTGATGTGTAGCCTGCTTCCAGTGCTTTTGCAACGGCTGCTGTTGCTTGATCATCTGCAATCTTCCAAACACCATATCCGAGTTGCGGCATTTTTAAGCCATTGTTTAAGATAACAAAATTCATCATACATTACTCCCTTCTACTGTTACTTTACAATTTTACTATCCCATAATCTAGAATGAAAAGCGAATGTTTATAACTTAGTTTCAGAGCTTAACAGAGTAATGCCTCATGGTTTTAGGTATTCCTCCTATAAAAAATAAACTTACCTCTAGATTAACAAACAATGGGCATTATTAGTAACTACAATATTAAACACTGTAGTATAGATATCATTCACAAATTTTCAACCACGTCATAAAATAGCTTGTTCTTTACTTTGAAGAAACCTAAAGCTAATATTAACTACATGAATATCCTATTTTTTCAATGTATATAAAAAGGAGAATGAGCAATGTTCTTAGCAGAACTCCAACTTGAGGAGAAAAAAGCGTTTCTTGAATTAGCCAACTTAATCGCAAAAATTGATGGAAAATATTCCATATTTGAAACTAAAATTCTCAAAGAATATCAAAAGGAATTAGAACTTGGTGACTATACAATAAGAGGTATTACGATTGAGAATATCCTTGAGGAATTCAAGAATGAGCGGTCCAAAAATATCGTCTTATCTGAACTCCTTCGACTTATTTATTCTGATGGTGTCTTCCATGAACAAGAAAGAGAATCAGTAAGCTTAATAAAGAAACACTTTGGATTCAACGCGAATGAATATGACAGCTTCAAAGATTGGGTATTAAAAATAAAAGAATTAAAGAATTACCCTGAGTATTAAATGGCCTAATCTATTTAATACAGCTTTCCCCTCCTACCCTTGGGTGATTGGGAAAAAATACATTAAAAGAGCCACTAACATTTATTGTCAGTGGCTCTTTGCCATATATGCCGATACGAATGCCCTACAATAAATTTACTTTTTCAAAATGCTCAACAATTGGAAACGGATGATAAAAGTGGTGTAATAACTTTTTCCATTCTTGATAGTCCTTCGATTCCCTAAAACCAACAGTATGGTCTTCTAAACTTTCCCACTTCACCAGTAGCAAATATTTACCCTCTACTTCCATACAACGCTGTAGTTCGTGTGAGATGTATCCCGTCATCGCGGATATAATTTCTGATGCTTTACAAAAAGTTTCTTCGAATTCTCGTTCCATTCCTGGCTTTACTTGTAACATAGCTGCTTCTAATATCATTAAAACACCTCTTTTTTGAATGTAGTTATCAATCCTATTATTAACTAAGTGAAATAAAATTCAGGTTGAGGCAGGTCCAATCCCCTATTTTTGTTTGCTGCGGGACCATACAACAACTGGGATAAGTAATAGTGCAAGGACCCCACCGACAATTGAGAGTGCGGCATAACTTGAATTCGCTACGACTATACCAGATAGTGCCCCTCCCGATGCACCCGCCAAAGCAATTAAGACATCAATAGATCCTTGCGTCTTTGCGCGTGTAGATGGGTGAGTTGAATCAACAATGAGGGCAGTACCGCTTATTAAGCCAAAATTCCAGCCAAGGCCAAGTAAAGAAAGAGCAATAATTAGTACTAACAATGAATCTGCTGGTGCAAAAGCAGCCAGTACCCCAGCAGCTAACAGTGTAGCACCAGAAGCAATGGCAATGGTCATCCGTCCAACTTTATCAACAAGAATACCCGTCACAAGTGATGGTAAAAACATGGCACCGATATGAAAACCAATAACTAAGCCTATATCCTCTAAGCCATGTCCATGATTCCCCATATGAACAGGTGTCATGGTCATTATTGCAACCATCACAATTTGTGTTAACACCATGATTGTGGCACCAACAACAATTCCCCGTTTGTTTGTAACAAGTTCGTTCTCATTTGTTCGATTAGTTAAATTACCTTCCTCGCTTTTCTTCATTGCTGCAATTGCACTTGCAACAACAAGAGGGTCTGGGCGAAGGAAAACTAGTAATACCAAACCAGCAAGGATGTAAGCTGCAGCTGCTAGAATGAACGGACCGGCTAGGGCTGGGATTCCAATTCCCAGAGCGAATTGTCCCATTACATCAACTAAGTTAGGCCCTGCTACTGCACCGAATGTTGTTGATACCAATGCAATACTAACGGCTGTTGCTCGTTGGGTAGAATTTGCTAAATCAGTCCCTGCATACCGAGCTTGTAAATTGGTAGCTGCACCTGCACCATAGATTAGTAGTGTAGCGAAAAGAAGCAAAATACTATTAATTAATGCTGCAATTACTATTCCGATGGCGGCAAAACCACCAATCAGGAATCCTGTTGAAAGTCCCATCCGGCGACCATAACGTTGAGATAGGCGACCGACAAATAGTGCTGCCCCAGCGGATCCTAATGTAATTAAGGCAACGGGTACCCCAGCAAAACTATTCGTTCCCAGCATATCTTGAGCAAGCAGTGCCCCAACGGTTACCCCTGCAGCAAGACCTGCTCCGCCGAAAATTTGAGATAGGACAACAATAAACAACGTTCGTCTATATAACTTTTGCTGTTTTTCTGGAGAATCTATGTAACTCTGTAACAAATCTGATTGACTTTCTAACGCTTTAGAATCATCATGCGTCACCGCTCATACCTCTTTCCCAATTTTATATATATCTGTATCGTTCCCCTTCTCCCTGTCATTCATCATTCAAGGGAACGATTCTCTATTTACCGGCCGTCCTACCATTCATTTTAATACAAATACAAACGTAATTGCGGAAATTTTCTTTTAACTATGTTAATATAGTTTTTATGGGGTAAAAACTTTCACTAGCGAAGGAATTACTATCAGTTACAGCTGAACAAATATTTTATTGAGGTAAGTCATGGTATTACCAAACTTCGAAGAAAATTTACAGAAATATTCAAAACTTTTTAGTTACCCAAGGAATTAATGTTCAACCCAAGGATTGGGTAAAATTGTACATTACTGTTGATCAAGCACCTTAGCCCGTTTAATCACCAAAGAAGCTTATGCCCTCGGTGCTGAAAAAGTCATTATTAAATGGACCGATGATGAAATTACCAAGCTGAATTACATAAATCAAACAATAGAAGTACTTACTGATATTGCTGAATATGAAATACAAGAAACGGAAGACCATGTATTAAATCGCCGTGTCAGCCGACTTTCCATTGTATCATGACCTGGGTTTAATTAAATGAAGTCGACCCAGCGAAAATTGCCGCCTTCCAGAATGTCGCAGGTAAAGCATTCAAAGCACAACGGATTGCTACTCAAAATGATGATATTAAATGGACAGTTGCTCGGCTGCTGGAGCTGGCTGGGCTGCACAAGTATTCCCTGACCTAGCAACTTCAGATGAACAAGTCAATGTATTGCCCTATGGGATCAAATCTTCAAAACTTGTCGTGTGTATTCCGATGACCCTGTAGCGGCATGGGATGACCATAAAAAGTTATTGAATGATATGGCAAGTTTAAACTAAATGAACTTCAATTCGATGCATTACACTACACAGCGCCTGGTACCGATTTAACACTAGGTCTGCCAAAAATCATATTTGGATGAGCGCTGAAAGCAAAAATCCAAAAGGTGAAGAATTTATTGCCAACATGCCTACAGAAGAAGTTTACACTGCTCCCGATACACATCGCATGGATGGTGTGGTTCGCAGTACAAAACCACTTAGCTATGGGTACATTAATTGAGGGTATTGAAGTCCAATTTAAAGATGGCAAAATTGTTGATATTTCTGCTGACAAAGGTGACGAAACGATTAAGAAATTGGTATTTGATAATGAAGGTGGAACTGGTTTGGGTGAAGTTGCATTAGTTCCAGATCCATCACCGATTTCGCAATCAGGTATCACCTTCTTTACGACTCTATTTGATGAAAATGCATCCAATCACTTAGCGATCGGGGCAGCTTATCCTACAACGATTCAAGGCGGTACAAAGATGAGCCAAGAGGAATTATTAGCAAATGGCATGAATACATCAAATGTTCACGTTGACTTTATGATTGGTTCTGATCAAATGATATTGATGGCATCAAACAAGATGGCACGATTGTTCCTATCTTCCGTAATGTGGAGATTGGGCACTATAAAAATGAAAAAAATCCTAGAGATAAAGCTTCATATTAGAAGCTGTCTCTTGGATTTTTTATTTTAAACAATCGTTCCGATCTTTTCTTCAAGGTATTCATCAACAAGTAAATTAAGCTTTTATAGAAAGCGTAATATAATCATTGCTGCCTGGTCCCTTTTGATTATATAACTCGCTCTTTTGCATTCGTTGGGATATTTCCGTTAATAGTTTTATATTTTCAGCCGGAAAGACTTGGTTTGTATTCATCCTATACCTGCACCTCGTAAGAGGAATTTTTGATTTTGGAGGGCATGATGACTTAACGACCAACCGATAATCTATTAAATAGTCCAAAACCAAGTAAAGCGTAACATACTCGCATTTTTATGTGAATATGAAATGAAAAAGTAAAACTATTTAAAAACTGTAAATAATATTGATATATCAAGGGTAAATAAGCTATATAGAATTAATGTACCCAGATATAGAGTATATGGAAAAAATATTATTTTGTAATAACATCAGTGATAAAAATACTACTATTCCCGCAATTGAAAAAGATGAGGCCGCTAATTAGCAGCGTCTCATCTTCCTAGTTGAACTAGATATTCTCCTTGTTTTAACCCATCAATAATATTTTTCATTTTTTATTTTCTTAATTGAATAAAGCATACAAAATTTACGATGAGAAAGATTGCAACCATTACATAAAGATGCTCAACCAAGGTAGTGCAAATCCATATTCAAAAGTATTTCCCAATGCCTTGTACATTAGAAACATCAACCCGATGCTAAATCGGCAATCCATATACAAGTGCCTTAACACCATAAAAAATACTTTCGTAATTAATCATTTCCTTTATTAAACTCCCTTGGTGTCATTCCTACTGATTTTAGCATCGCGAATTCACGTTTGCGAAGAGAGATGCTTATGAAATGGTATTAAAAATATTCGCAATTGATATCAATGAAATGAGCGCAATGAATCCATAGGTAAAGATGGACATTAACATAATCAATTGTTGATCCTGTTGCCTTCTTTCATAAACATTATACACATACATATCTGACTCTTTCACTTCTTCAATAGCATCTTGTGTAGCGATGGGATCTGAACTATTCAAATACAAATACGGTTGAACATCTTTTTCTACCTCTTCATTGATTAATTGATGCATCGTCTTTTCAGAAACAATGACATCTAGGCCACCAGCACTAGCAGTCTGAATTCCCATTGGAACTTCGTCTGTTAAAGCACCAATTTCCACTTTATTTAAATATTTCTCCTCATTCGTATCATGATTTTTAGTATATAATTCAATGATCTCACCTGGCGAAGCGGTAATTGAATTCGTTTCAATGAACTTACTCTCCATATAATCTTGATAGGAAGTTTGTTCAATGATAATCGCTTTCGGCTGGTGGGAATCCTGAAACTTTTCTATATCCGCTCCTGCTTTTTTCGCATAGGCTCGAAAGCTTTGTTCGTCCAATCCATGTAAAACTACAAAATAAGGATACTTTCCGTCTTTTAAATTCGCCTTAACGTTTTCTGGATTCTTTTTCAATTCTTCTGAAATATTTGTCGGATCGACCCAAGTAGTTAAATCAAGCTGTTCTACAATACTAGATTCGGTAATAAATTCAAGACTTTCTAACGATTTTAACTCGTCGCGGTCCCCATTATTACCCATTACTTGAATATCATAATTAACATCATCCTTAGCGAGCTCTATGGACTTTTGTAAATTCGATGTAAAATAAGTTACTGCTAGAAACAGAACAATGCTAATACCTAACGAGAAAACTGTAGCCTGGTACCTTCTTTTATTCCTTTTTAAGTTTTTCAGTCCAATTTCCGCTTCCATTCCAAATATTTTCCGAATGAGTTTGGATGTTTTTACAGCTTTTCTTGAAAGTTTTACATCCTGTGTTTGCCGGATAGCATCAATTGCCGATATCTTTGATGCCTTACGTGCAGGTAAATAGGTTGAAATAAAAATAGTTAATATGGAAATAGCACATGCTACCAAGATCGAATAAACGGTAACTACCACTTGAAGCTCCTCAGATATTCCTAGTGCACCTTCAAGAAAGGTATTAATTACCCAAAAGGTGACGGCAATCCCGCCAATCCCAGCAGCGATACCGATAGGAATACTAATCGCTCCAATAATTGCCCCCTCAAAGAATACGGAATTTCTCTTCTGTGCTTTCGTTGCTCCAACACTGGAAAGCATTCCCAAATGACGGGAGCGTTCTGAAACACTGATAGCAAAAGCATTGTAAATGAGTGCAACAGAACCAATAATGATAACAGCCATAATAATTCCGGCTAATGAGAATAATGTCAATCTTAAATTATCATTATCTGTTACACCATAGTAACGGAGTAAATCATCATTATAAGTGACTTTTTCTATTTTGTTACGTTTAGCCAATTGACCAGCATGCTCATAGAGAGAGCCACTCACTTTATTTAAGACAACAACAGCATCAACGGTTTCAACCTTGTCTATTAGGGTTTGGTCTACATAGCTAATAACTGTGTACCCAGGTGCCCATAATGGTTCAAACGGAGGTCGTTCGATTATTCCTACTACCTTGAATGTACCCTTTGAATCAATTTTCAGTTCTTCGATTACACCATTCTCATCTGTAAGAAGCGAGTCATTTTGATTTAAAGGACTCACCACTTCAGCAGAAAACCGGTTACCAATCTCTACGGTAAATTGATCGCCAATTTGATATTCTACTTTTGCATTTGTTGCAATCGCCTCTGAAATGACCACTTCATTTTCGGTTTGCGGAAGTCGTCCCTTGCTTATTGTTACAGGAAATTGCTTAAATGCTTGTTCATTATATTCGATGAGATATAAATAAGGCTTACTTTCATTTTGAGAATTTGGTAAGGATGCATAGCCTAAATCCTTTTTGATTGCCAGCTTTTTGGTGTCTTTATCCCTTTCAATTTCAGCAATCTGTTCGGAGTTAACGTTCTTATATTGGACATGCCATTCTCCGTCTGTTGCGATTGATTGCCTTTTAAATAAATCTAAAAATGATACGCCTAGGGTGGCAACCGCAGTCACCATCGCAACAGAGATAATGACACCAATAATCGTTACTAATGTTCTTCTTTTATTTTCCTTCAAATGCCTTACGGTTACTTTATTGATAATATTCACGGACGAATCACCTCATCTTTGGCAATCCTTCCATCTTCCATAGAAATGACACGATCTGCTTGTAATGCAATCCGTTCATCATGTGTAATGACAATAAGTGTCTGATTAAACGTTTTATTAAACATTTTAAGCAGTTCCATGATCTCGCCACTATTCTTACTATCCAAGTTACCTGTCGGTTCATCTGCAAGCATAATTGCTGGATTACTTACTAGTGCACGTCCGATTGAAACCCGCTGCTGTTGACCTCCTGACAACTGGTTGGGCAAATGATTTAAGCGGTTATTCAAACCTAATGTATTCACAATCTTCTCGAACTGTTTAGGGTCCACTTTATGATGGTCTAACAGTATTGGAAGGGTAATATTTTCTTCTACTGTTAAAATCGGAATAAGATTATAAAACTGATAAATTAACCCGATTTGTCTACGTCTAAAGATCGCTAACTGTGTTTCATCCAACTGGTAAATATCCGTGTTATCAACGAGTACCTTACCGCTTGTAGGTCGATCCACCCCGCCAAGTAAATGTAGTAACGTAGATTTTCCAGAGCCCGAAGGACCGATAATCGTTACAAATTCACCCTTTTTCACTGAGAAGGAAACATCATCAAGTGCCTTAACCGCCGTTTCTCCTTTGCCATACACTTTAGACAGATTTTCTATTTGTAATATATTCATTGTAAAACCTCCATGTTTTTGATGTTGGCTTCAGTATATCTGCCTAAAATGACTTTCAAGTGACTCTAAAATGACAGTTTAGTCACTTTAGATACATTTACAAAAAAAAACAAACAGATATTATATTACCTGTTTGTAAAACTTCATTTGAAAACAGGTGCCCTTACCAGGTTCACTGGTTACCTGAATATCTCCATTTTGATTCCTGATAATGCTATAAGCCATAGCAAGCCCAATTCCAACACTATCCTCACTTGCATTCTTTCCTTTAAAAAACCGCTTAAAAATATAGGGAAGATCTTCCTTAGGAATACCCTTGCCATTATCCTTAATCATTATTTCAGTAAACAACGCATTTTCCGAAAAGGATAAAGATATCTCTCCGCCTTCCCCGGTATGCTCCACACAATTTTTAAAAATATTGATTATCGCTTCTGCAGTCCAGTTGAGATCGCCAAGAAAAGCTACAGACTCTTCACCAGTCACTTTTAGCGTTTGTTCTTTAATATCCATCGGTATTAAAACAGAAGCAACTGCTTTTTGGATTAATTCATGAACAGTAATTTTATCTTTTTTAAATTGCACCGTTCCCGCATCTATTTTAGATAATTTTAATAATGAGGAGACAAGCCATTCCATTCTTTCTAATTGTGCACCGATGTTACCGGTAAATTCTTCTCGTTTTGATTCATTGAGCTTAGGGTCACTTAACAAATCAGCCATCACCATCATAGAGGTTAGTGGTGTTTTGAGTTGGTGTGAAATATCTGAGATTGCATCCATTAATTTTATTTTATCCTGTTGTAAGAGCGAGCCCTGCTCCGAAAGCATAGCAGTCACTTTATAAATATCGCTTTTCAAAATGCTAAGCTCACCCTCATAGTTATCACGAACATCAAGTGTGTAATCCCCGCTGCTAATACGTCGCAAATAACTAGAGAGCTTTTCTATTTCGCGGTACCTCCATTTGGTAAAATATAGATTGCAAAGTATCAGTAATACAGTCGAGAAAAGTACGAATATGGCGGTTTGTATTGAAAATATGACGGCAGATATACCAGTTGCTGTGAGACTTATGGTTCCCAAAAGGAGTGTAAACAGCAGGAATTCCCGATTGCGAAACATGTTACTCACCTACCTTATAGCCTAAGCCTCGTATCGTTTTAATAATCGTCGGACTTTGTGGGTTATCCTCCAGCTTTTCTCTTAATCTTTTTATGTAAACTGTCAGGGTATTATCGTTAACGAAATCTCCAGCCACATCCCAAATTCTCTCCAGTAATTGGTTTCTGGTGAGTACTTGACCAATATGATTGGCAAAAATCAATAACAGACGATACTCTAAAGCAGTCATTAGCACTTCATCGCCATTTTTAAAGACTTTACCTTCTAGTGTATTGATACGGATATTTTCTATTTCAATATTGGTTTTCAGCTGTGTTTGTGATTGTTTATTATACCGGCGAAGCACAGACTTAATCCGGGATAGTAACTCACGAAGGCGGAACGGCTTTGTAATATAATCATCTGCTCCCATATCAAGGCCCATGACCACATTCACTTCATCATCTAAGGCTGTTAAGAAAATGACCGGAATATCGCTCCGCTTTTTAACCAATTCACATAAATCATACCCGCTTCCATCTGGTAACGAGAGATCGAACAAACATAAATCAATCTCATTCAATATTTCTGCAAGGATATTTTTAGCGGATTCGGCATTATGGCAGAGGATTGTCTCATAATCATCTTGTTGCAATGAAAATTCCAATCCGGATGCAATCGTTTTATCGTCTTCCACTAATAATATTTTCATCAGTAACACCCTATCTTGGTTTAATTTCTATTCCTTTATCATATTTTATTGGAGATAGTTCGTCAAAATATAGGGAATCACAAAAACACGAGCAAGAAGAAATACTCGTGTTTTGGCAAAAGAAATATAGGACTAAACGACTCCGGTTTAGTCTCTAAATATAAAGATTACAGATGTTAGTATACCCGTTTTGCCCCCACATAATATTTTGACCAGTATGGGTTATCCAATGACCTATCGCAGTGACAGCCACCAATTGGTTATCTATTTTTTCTTTTATATAAATCCATTGTTTTATAGCCTTCACCTAGCACTGTCTCCATATCTAGAAGTCGTTTTGCTTGTGTCTCTTTCCTTTTCGCACTATATACATAACGTGCCCAATCCTTTTGATAACCTGGGGTTAACTCGTTGTAGATTTTTAGTAAATCCTGGTTATTTTTTAAATAATTTGTTATGTCCACTATCCGTTCTATGTAGTCATCCACACATTGACTGTTTTTCGTGCTTTTTGTGATTTTTTTGGATGAAGACTTAATTCCTATCACTGTAAACACTTCATTTAAACTAACCATTCTCGCAAACTTTAAGTTACTTCCATGCACGTAACCTTCTTCATCATAATTTTTGGCACTATAAATTTCATCTCGTTCTATGTATTTATCATATTGCGGATTATTTTTTTTCGGATATGCAATGTATATATAACCATTGTCATTTAGTAATTGCTTGTCAATGACTTCTTTTAAATAGGTTGAAAACTCCTCTAAACTAAAAATAAAGACAAAGATGAGATCATATTTATCCTTCTTGATTACTACTTCATATTCTATTGTTTCAAACTCAGTAATATCATCTGGTTTACCTAGAATTAATTTAGCAGCGTATTTTTTAAAATTTAATTTATCAATAATTGTTTTCGTAGAATTTTCCATTTTTCTGTCCTCTCTTTAAATCTACATTTCAAAAATTAGACCCATTAAGTCGATTAGTACTTATAATTCGGATAAGTTGCTTTTAGAAATGCAATCGATTGAGTTATTAATTCTTTTAAAACATCAACATCAATGTCAGCTACTTTATTAACATACACACACGCTTTCCCCGTTGTATGTTTTCCAAAAACCTTCAACAATTCTTCTCGTTTCGTATCACCAGGGGCAAAATATAAACTGATTTTAGCCTTTCTTGGGGAAAAACCAACAAGTGGGGCATCTCCTTCATGTCCAGACGCATATTTGTAATGGTATTTACCGAATCCAATAATACTCGGTCCCCACATCTTTGCTTGAAAACCACTTGTCTCTGTAAAAATATCTAATAATTTATAGGCATCCTCACGCTTCTTCGGATTCTCAACTTGTTCAATAAACTCAATAACACTGGTATCTGTTTCTTTTGTCTTTGTTTCATATGCCATATGGAATCTCTCCTTTGTATAGTAATAACTTATACTAATATTACAACAATAGTATCGTTAATTCCTGCAATAGGCGATAAAAAGCGCTATCCATCTAACAGTCTGTTTGTAGATACCGAAAGGGTTAGTAACCATTGGGAATTCCCTCTTTTTATCTCCTATATTGGAACCATCCTATTGCTGACGCTAGTATTATGGATCATTCGCGTAACGACAAAAAGAGTATCTATTAAGCTCAAATAGAAAAATATGAGTAGGAAATCTCTCCATATTCAAATAATAGAGCCCTACTACAGGATTGCTGTGTAAGGCTCTTCTGTGCAACTAAGGTCATAATGTTCCGTCCGTTTCTGAATATGATCTAAGTTTAGTAATGTAAAAAATCCCTGGTATGGAAAGAACAGTTACGACTAATAGGACAACGGTCATTCCATTTTTACTGGAATCACTCATACCGGATGCAAACATCACCCCAAATAAGCTGGATGCAAGGATATTCCCAATATATCTTGACGTCATCAGCAAACCAGAGGCAATTCCGCTTTGTTGTTTAGTTACAAAAGAATAAAGAAGATTTTGTAACCCAATGCTGACTGCGCCATTGCCTAAACCGATAATTGCAAGAATCATAAATAACCAGAATAGTGGCAAGGTCCGATTTGATAGTAATAATAAACCTACTCCTACAATCCCCACTATACCGCCGAACAATAAAGGGATTCTAAAACCAGCTCTTTCAATCCACCGGGTAGCGATAGGTGTCATCAGCATGGCAAAGATGGAAATAGAAAGCATCATCAGACCTGCTGTTTTGGAATCAAGCATGACTACTGTTTGTAAGTACGACGGCATTGCAAGCAGCATCGAGAAAAAGACCACGGTAGCTAAAATGTATTGTACATAAAGGAAGGAAACGTTTAGATTTTTCCTTAAATAAATAACATTGATAAACGGTTCAGACTTCTTTTTCTCAAAATAATAAAATGAAAAGGTAAATAGTATTGAGACAATCATTCGCCATAGACTAAAACCACTTTCTAATGATAGTAAAAAGAACATCCAACTAGATAAAAATAAACCAAATAAAATAATTCCAATGACATCCCATTTGAAGGTTTTGGCAGCAAATTTACTATCGCCAGGAATATATTTAAAAGCTAGAATCGCCGAAAGAATGATTACTGGAAAATTAACATAAAAAATAACTGGCCACCCGCCATACTCAACTAATAATCCGCTAATCGTCGGTCCGAAGGCGGCTGAAGTGGTTGCAAATACAGATAAGGTTGAGATAACTCTATTTTGATTTTTTTCAATATATGTTCGAATAATTCCGATTCCAGCAGGATAAAGTGCGGATGTCCCTAATGCCTGGATAGCTCTCATACCTAGTAAAAACATCACGTTCGTAGAAAGAGGTGCCATAAAGGAAGAAATAGCTACTAATATAAGTCCTGTGATAAAGATTTTCTTTCTTCCATAAACATCACTGATTTTGCCAGTTAGCGGTAAACAAATGGCGCTAATCATAAAATAAGAGGCAATTAACCAAGAGATATCTTTTGATGTAAGTTGAAAATCGTTTTGAATATCTGGTAAGGCAACTGTAATCATTGTTGTATTTAGCGGGTTTAAAATAACCCCTAATGCGATTGCAACGACTAAATATTTGGAATTTACGGGTAAAAAAGTTGATGAATTCCCTTCTGACATGAACAATTGATTCCCTTCACTTAAAAATATTGGATGAATATTATTATATTTAAAATTCTGCTTAACATAAATAGGTGTATTTATTGGTAAAATCATTTATATAATAATAGGTAGTAGAACCTTCATCTTACCTAAGCGATAGAGACATTTATCACAGTGATTTGTGATATGCTTATGGTAGATATAGGAGGAATGACATGCTTAGACGTAACCTTTTTGCTCTTTTTAGTTTCATCATTATTTTTCTAGTCAGCGGATGCGGACAAGAAACGATTGAAAAAAAAGATACAGCTGATACAGTTAAACAAGAAGAAAAAGCTGAAGACTCTGCTGTTTCAGAAAAGAAAGAGGAACAACAGGATCAAATTAAAGACGATAGTAAAGTAGACACTAGTGAATTATCCGGGCTGAAAGTCCATTATATTGATGTGGGCCAAGGAGATTCGACATTACTTCAATTTTCCCATGATGGTGAAGACTTTACAATACTTATCGATGCAGGAAACTGGAATGGGAATGAAGTAGTAAATTATCTAACTTCCCAAAAGGTAAAGCAAATTGATATTGCGGTCGGTACTCATCCTGATGCCGATCACATTGGGCAACTGGATAAGGTGATAAACTCGTTTAATGTTGGAGAAGTTTGGTTATCCGGTAACACAAACCCTTCTCAAACCTTCCAAAAACTCATTAGCGCCATCGAATCCAAGGATTTAGATTACCATGAACCCAGATTGGGAGAAGAGTTTGAAATCGGACCATTACTTATTGAAGTATTAAACCCAAAGACAATAACAGAAAATGATAATGATGAATCGATTTCTTTGAAACTTACGTATGGAAATGTCCGCTTCATTTTTACAGGCGATGCGAGTACGGATGAAGAATTGAAAATGCTTCAAAGTGGAATGAATGTCAAGGCAGATATTCTTCATCTCGGGCATCACGGCTCAACTACCTCAACACATCCCAAATTTTTGAGTGAAGTAAGTCCATCCGTAGCTATTTACAGCGCTGGCTTAAACAATACGTATGGTCATCCGCATGAAGAAGTGGTCAATCGAGTTCACAGTGCCGGAATTAAGCTTTATGGTACCGATGTTCATGGAACAGTTATAGTCTCAACGGATGGAATAGACTATAAAGTATTAACCAAAAAAGACGGAACGATTTCACCATCAAGTGCGGGAAGCGGAAATACAACTACAGACGATTCAACTAACAAACAGAATGAATCAAAACAGATAACGGGTCAATGTATTGACGTGAATCGTGCTAGCTTTGATCAGGTACAGCAAATCAAACATATTGGAACAGCTCGTGCAGAGGAATTAATAAGCTTAAGACCTTTTACCTCTATCGACGATTTAGGAAGAATTAAAGGGATCGGACCTGCAAGGATTAAGGATATTAAAACAGAAGGACTTGCTTGCATTGGAGGATAAAATGATGAAGGGTTATTTAGACAGGATTGAAGAGAATAAATATGCGGTAATATTAGTCGAGGAAATCCAAAAAGAATTCATTATCTCAAAAGATGAGTTACCAATAGGAAGCGCTGAAAAATCATACTTCGACATTACCATTGAAAATGATAAAATCGCAACACTAAAACTAAACGAGCAATCAACTATATCAGAACAGCAGAAAACAAATGATTTAATGGCAAAGCTACGTTCAAAAAGTAAGGAGAGCAAATTTAAAAAGAAGTAAATTTGGGAAGCAGTGGAGTAACGTTACCCCACTGCTTCTATAAAGGCATATTTGAATTTATTCTTCACTAAAAAAGAGCCTATTGGCCCAATTTAGCTATTTAACTAGTGCTCCTCTCAAAGTAACACCATACTCTAAATAACCTTTTAAACAGGTTAACATATAAACCCATCCTTCTTTGTTATCTAATATATGACTGATTAATTCCTCATCATCTTCTTTAAAACCTTCTTCGATAACTTCAATAATTGTACTTGAGTTATCTGCCTCTTCTAAGGTAATTGTGACAATATTTCCATTGCCGTTGAAAACAATTTTCTTATTTAACTCGATTTCTAGTACCTCGATGTCCCCTTGGTAATCGTATTCATCATATTTCAAGGTAATCTTCTTACCTTGTTCCCATCTTTCCGAACTTGAGGAAAACCAAAATTTACCGATTTTTGAAGGGTCTACGAAGGCTTCAAATACATCATTTGTTGGTTTTAATATCTTTAATTTTGTAAGGTTATACAATTTATTCATCTCACTTTATAGTGGTTTCTCACGTTTAAATATATTTTATCACAATAAACTAGAACAAATACGTAATTGATTATATCGATAGTGAAGGCAAGGTTCTTTCCGTTTCAAGCAAACTTTTTAAGTTGCTTAGAATCGCCGGCCATCCATTATTTAATCCCTCAAAGGTATCGTCCGCATCTACCCAATCAACAGGCATCAGATTCTCATGTGTAAGTTTTAGTTTTACAGTCATTTCCATTGGTTTCAACTCAAAAGTTACCTGTGACGGTAGCTCACGCGGGGTTTCATCTGCAACTGAAGTCCAGGTAAAGGTTAGTAATCGAAGGGGTTCTACCTTTAGTATCGTTCCGAAATCAGTTACCTCTCCATTCCGTGAATAAGTCACTTTAGAACCTTCTGTCCAGTCCGATTGGACTTTTGTCTTAAAAAAGTATTTTTCAGTGTAATAGCTGCTCGTCAATGCCTCCCACAGCATTTCAGGTGTAGTTGCGATGTATGTAACATAGACAAATTTCGTGTCGTTCATTATTTCTCCTCCTCTTTTTTATAGAGTAGCACTATCTACTATCTTTTGAAAATTGTTTTTATTAAAAACTCAGTTTTCATTCGGAGATGTCCTTCATCCACCCTATCTTTTACGTCAAAAACCTGATCGTTGAGCTGATTTCATCAATATGATTTTTATCGGCCCACAAAATAAAATAGTTGTAAGTTGTCCCATCGATTTGTATGGACTGTGGATAGCGGACAATTAGTGCGGATTGACCTTTCATTTCAGGTGGTTGGTCAGCCGACGGATAAATATAGCATGCCTCTTGGGCTTGAATATGTGTATGAATGATTTGTGGTCCGGTTCCGTACGGTATTAGTTGGTGGAACGCTTCATTTTGGCAGACTTCGTTCATCGATTCTTCTGAAAATATTGCTGAAATTTGGAAAAAACCATCATGGCCTTCATACCTCTCATCTTTTACTTTTTGCCAATGCCCCGGATATTGAAATTGAATGTTGAAGGCTGTGTTGGTATAGGTCTTTCTTATGGGAGTAGCAGACATCGGTGATCACTGCAGTGCAGTTATGAATCCACCAGTGAGTAACTGTATTGGAACATGATGCAATAAATTTATTAACCACATTTCACTCGCTGATCCTTGGTTGTTGCAGCCTGAGAGAAAGGCGAGGTTTCTGCCATCTGGTGACCAAGTAATCGGAGTAGCAAAGCAACTCGAAATGGCTCTAGTGCGTTCATTCTCTCCTTGCCAGCCCGATATTCGGATAAGGGAAAAATATCCGACGTTTTCAAAGGCAGTTCCACTATACGTAATGGTAGAGGAATCAGGCGACCATTCTGAAAAATAGTTTTTCGCAAGCGGTCCACCTCTTAGTTCAACTAAATTACCTGTAGAGATTTCTAAGATATATATCAGTGATATGCTTGCTCCTGGCGTGGTGTAGAGAACATACGCTCCATTAGGTGAGAGACGAACCGAATTATACCGAGTACTAGTGTTCTGGGTGATTTGTCTTTTACCAGTTCCATCCTTTCGAATACGAAAAAGTTGACTGATTCCAGCTCTATCTGTTGCTTGAAAAAGTAATTCTGTACTGCTTGGAAACCATTGAACATCTGTTGCAGCAGGCTGGGCGATTCTCTGCACCTGATGGCTGAGGACATGATATAAGATAATTTCATTTTGCTTTGCGTAAGCAAGTGTTTGACTGTCTGGCGACCAACTTAAATAAATACCTTCCCCGTCGACATATTGATCAAGATGAGAAATGGCACCTTCAGATTTATTAACAACGTAAAGATAACCATTTCGGCCTACAAACGCAATCTTATTGCTATCTGGTGACCAAAACGGTACTGAAAAAGATTCCCCTAAACCAGTAGTAAGCCGTACATTCTCACCAAAGCTAGGATGGTATAACCAAATATCGTATCCTTCCCCATAGTTGGCAGTATAAGCTATCATTCCACTTTCCCCTGGCGGTGCAAACGGTATGACCAACTTCATCCCTGGAATAATTTCATAGGATGGCAAACGGTTTATTTGCCGTATGAGCTCATAATTTATTTGACCCGCGGTTTGGACATTATATCTTCTTGCTAGATGGTAAAGTGTGTCTCAGGTTGTACGATATAGTAGGGATTTCCTGGAGGAACTTTTAGTAGCTGTCCAACCAGTAAAGTATATGGGTGCTGAAGTTGGTTTGTTTCGATAATAAGGGATTGTTGAACACCAAAGTATTGGGCAATTTTATAGACCGAATCACCTGGCATTACACGAATGACATCAACACCTGGTGGAACAGAAAGCTGCTGACCAATATAAATCGTGTAGGGTGGTGCTATATTGTTTGCAGCAATAAGCGAATCGACCGGAAGCTCCCAACGCTTCGCAATTTGACTCAGCGTATCACCAGAACGGACCGTATAAAAAAGTTGCATCCCTTTACCCCTCCTTATTATTCAAAATGACTATAGGAATCTAAAATATATTTGCGATTTTGAGATAATATCTGTGACTCATTGAATATATCTAAAACTCCAGAGATTTCCTCCACCTACATGAAAAATCCTCCCCCTGCTTCTAAGTTATTCTGCAAATCAGCCAAAGATTCTTTCTGTCCTACAAGAAGGCCTTAGTAGCTTTTATTCTTTATTTGGGAAGGAGGAACAAGGTAGATTTGAGTAAAAAGGGTCCGCACCTGAATACCTTTTTTGATCAAAAAAAAGAAGCAGCACGATAGCGCTACTTCTAAAGGATATGTAGTAATGAATCTTAGAGCAATAGTCGCAAACAAACAAAAAAAGTGAAGAGCTAGAAGCCATTCGCCGTACCTAATACCTTACATCTATTTACCTGTTGAACGAAGAAAATCAAGAATCAATCTATAGTAAAAAGCGTTTGTTTACACTATACCTTTTACCTGTTCTAAATCAATTCCTCTCCGACTTAATTCCTCTTCTAGCATACATATAAAATCCTTGTCTAACTTCAAATCTACTGCACGAACATATGAATCTTCTACTTCTTTGTTGCTCATTATAGAAAGCATATCCTACTCCTTATAGCGAATGGCATTCTATCCCTTCACCTACTTCCATTATATTTTTAAAAATCTAACAATACCATGATAAATATTTCCATTGATATTATTATTTTGGAGAAAGATAGAATATATACAATTATTAATTGAAGGAGAGCCTCTCAATATGGAATCAAATGTTCAGAAACAAAAAGCTGAATGCTACCTCTTCTAACCGGCTATAATGTTCTATGGCTAAGGCTTCTCTTATAATTCCCCCAAGTACAGCTTCAACTACTTGATAATTTTCCTGGTGATTTCTTGCCATACAGGCATTCGTGCCATATGGATTGAAAAACGTTTTAGGATCAAAATACATTTGAGTCAATCCTTCCTTTCACAGGTTTTCAAAAACATCATATGCCTGAGTTTAGAGAATGTACTTCAATCCATAGGAACGTATATATAAATGATGCTTAATCATAAATATATCTCCCTCAAAACAGACAGACTCACTTCCACGAATGTCCATCGCGAGTTGTATTAGCGCTGCATAATTGGTGGGTATTCGGGACATTCAAGCTTATATATGGTAATATGTTACTAAGATCTTCCTGTAAATAAAGGAGCCTTGCCTCCTTTATCAGTACGGAAATATTGACTCCCCAAGTTATTCTGTTGGGGATCTGTTTCCTGTATTGGAAGGTTTTATTTTTATATGAGGAGGATTAATTATGAATAGAGAAATAAAATTTTTCAAAAGGTTTAATCCAAGTTTGGAGGTTATCTACTATGAACCATAGTATCCAACAAAGGAAGGACTACTTCAATCAGCAGCTGGTTTATATTGATGAAAATATTAAAGAGTTAACTGACCTATATGTCTCATCAACTCCGGTACTAGACCGAATAAAGCACTTTTTTACTTTATACTCTCTTGAAGTTGAGGACCTATTGAAGAATAATCAAAGAAAAGGCACTTTTCCTTATTTTCCGAAAGTGTATATTGGGACAAAGGTAACAGTTTTATACGATGAGGATAATGAAACAGAAGATTATGTTATTTGTTTCCCTGAACAGTCAGATCCTGATAAAGGCTTTATCTCCTTTTTATCACCAGTAGGAAGGCAGGTACTTCTTAAGAATCTAGGTGATAAAGTGGCGTTAAAAATTCCAACAGGCGACCTTTGGGTTACAATTAAGGAAATTTCATTTGTTGGTCATCTTTTAGACGTAACAACAAATACAAAAGAGGCATGAAAAAATATTATGAAACCGCTTTAACACAAGGGGAGCTACGGTCGAATTTTCGGCCATCTCTCCTTTTATTTGCTAGAAATGAGGCTATACACTTTGGATATTATTACTGCTGAACTTTGGGACGAAGATCTCTGGCAAAAAGTCAGAGTTATTTATATAGAAGCATTTAGTCAATACTGCGGTAAGCCTATAAGAAATCCTTTCAAGTTTTGAATCAAAAATAATCCAAAATGCAGAAGTCCTTCACTAATATCGTTTGAAATTCAGGGTCATTCCCATAGCAATTAGTATTCCCTCCCCCTCATAATAAAAAAAAGCACAATCCTTATATTAGGACTGCACTTGAATGTATATTTTTCACCCGACTTTAGTTTTTTACAATGAAGAGATTTCTTTAACAATTTGTTCAAGTGCTTCGCTAATTGGTGTAACTGGACGACCGAGAACTTTCTCAAAATCATTGCTTCCAACTGCTAATGAACCGTTTCGAATGCTTTCCTGAATCCCAACAACAATTGGAATCACAAAATCAGGCAAACCTAAACCTTTCATAATCTCAGCATATGTCTCGTCATTGACTTGTTGTACAGGTATTTCTTTACCCAAAACATGACCAAGAGCTGTTACTAATTCTTCTTGGGTTAAAAGTGTGCCTGAAAGTTCATATACTGTATTTTCGTGACCATTACCCGAAAGAACAGCTGCTGCTGCATCTGCATAATCCTGTTGCAGTGCCCAGCCTACCTTACCTGCACCGGCGGAAGTAACCCACGGCGCACCTGCCAAGACACCCTGAATGCTTCCAATTTCGTTTTCCAAATACCAATTGTTACGCAAGAAAGAATATGGGATACCAGTCTTAATAATGGCTGCCTCTGTCGCAACATGAGGCGGAGCCATTAAATTTTTGCTTTCTGTTGCATTTGCTAAGCTTGTATAAGCGATGAATTTAACTCCTGCACGATTAGCTGCTGCGACAGCATCGGTATGTTGACGAATTCTTGTCTCATTGTCTCCATCGGCAGAAATAATTAATAAGCGATCGATTCCTGCAAAAGCAGTATCCAAGGTTTGCGGCTGGTCAAAATCTCCCTGGCGAACTTCTACTCCACGAGCCCGCAGTCCTTCCGCTTTCTCAGGGTTGCGAACACTTACAGCCAGTTGTTCTGCTGGTACAGTTTTCAATAAAGTATCCACAACTTTCGTTCCTAATTTCCCAGTTGCTCCTGTAACTAATAGTTTCATTTGTATATCCCTCCATTTTATCTTTTTTATTATTCTCTAAAAAAGAATTCACACCCACATGTATCTATATCGGATACCTGTATCTATAATAGATACATGTTGTAACATTGTCAACATATTTAATAATCCTTTTTTATATTCTGGTATTTAAGGTATAATACCTTGTAATCAAATTAGATACATCTTATAATTCAAGATAAATTTGTTAATAAAAAATTAGGCAGGTGAATGATTTGTCTATCAGCAGCCGTTTTACCGTTGGAGTCCATATCTTGGCTCTTATAGAATTAAATAAAGAAGGGATAAGTTCATCGGAATTTTTAGCGGGAAGTGTTAACACCAATCCAACCTTGATAAGGAAAATTATAGGAATGCTTAAAAGGTCGAACTTAATCAAGGTAAAACCTGGTATTGCAGGGGCAAAACTAGCAAAGGAACCATCTTTTATAACATTACTTGACGTTTATAAAGCGGTCGATGTGGTACAGGAAAAAGAATTGTTTAATGTCCATGATAATCCTAATCCTAATTGCCCCGTGGGCAGGAATATTCAAGATTCGATCACCCCTGTTTTATCATCAGCTCAATTAGCTTTAGAAAAGGTACTAGCCAATGTAACGATTGAAAGTATTGTTAAGGATATTTTTGAAAAAGAAAATTTTAATACAATAATTGATTAACAAAAGACATTCTGAAAACAGAATGTTTTTTGTTAAACCCTCTATTTGTCTTTAGTAATTTTGAAAGTGTCTGATATAATATTTTTAATTAATATTTCAACAGTTTGTTTTTTAGCTAATCTTGGACTTTGACCAGACCAGAGTGACATAAAATCTTTATTATTTTCTGATGTAGCAGCTTTTCTAATATCTTGAGTAAGTGTATTTTGAACTGGAAAACCTGGTAATGAAGTTTCATATTTTTGCATATCCAGAATAAATTTGTTCTCAATACCTCTTGCCCATTTGCCTGAAAATGCACGAGTTAACACTGTCTTATCTTCATTTGCATTAAGAATTGCATCCTTATGTACTTGATGTGCTCCACTTTCAATACAGGTTAAGAATGCCGTACCCATTTGGACACCCTTTGCCCCTAAGCAAATGGAGGCCATTAACCCTCTCCCATCCATAATTCCCCCAGCTGCAATAACGGGTATGCTTACATGGTCAACAACCTGCGGGATCAATGACATTAAACCAATTAAACTTTCCTGAAACCCATTGATAAAGTTTCCTCGATGCCCGCCAGACTCACTCCCTTGAACAACAACCAAATCCATTCCGCTTTTTTCAATTTCAACTGCTTCTCTAACTGTCGTGGCGGTTCCAATCAGAATAATGTTATGTTGTTTTAAGGCAGCAATCAATTCCTTAGGAGGTATACCAAATGTAAAGGAACAGATAGGCACCTTTTCCTCAATCACAACCTTAATTTGTTCATTAAATGTTTCAAAAACATTCTTAGAATTAGGAATTTCCGAGCTATCCTTTTGGGGTAAATTTAATTGCTCACGGATCGGCTGTAATTGCTGTTTAGCTGAGTTCATCTTATCCTCTGTTACAGTAAATTCGTTGGGAACAAACAGATTTATCCCAAAATGGTTTGTTGTTAACTGCTTTATTTCCCTGATTTGTTCTCGCATTTGGGTTGGAGTCATATAACCTGCTCCAATCGTTCCTAGACCTCCAGAATTGGATACCTCCGCCACTAATTTCGAAGTGGTTACTCCACCCGCCATAGGAGCTTGAATGATCGGATAATCAATTTGCAAAAGTTCTGTCATCTCATTTTTCAACATAATTACTCCTCGATAGTTATATTCTTTCACTCCTAATAATTCTTTTCTAAAGTGAATATACCCTTTTAAATTTTAAAAATCTTCAAATTTTGTCAGATTTACTTCCTTTTACTTCATCTTATATAAAGTGTAACTAACAATAGGACCTTGAAATAAAGAAAGCTTGCAGAATCCATCCATTTGGAGGGTATCTGCAAGCTTTTTTATAGTTTCATATAATTAAATTATTTAACAATTAGTACTGGGCATGTTGCCTTTTGTACCACATAATGACTGACGCTACCCAGGAATAGTTCTTTTAATCCACTTAATCCTCTGCTTCCCATCACAACAAGATCGGCATCATTTTGCCTTACATAATCAACTATCATTTGACCAGGATTTCCTTCTAAAAGTACAGTTCCTGTTTTATTTTGCAGTGAATTTAATTCTTCCTCCAAATCCTTACGAATAGCCTGGATTTCCTCTCGTTGAGCCTCCTGGGCCGAAACATATACATAACCATATGAGTACGGTGCTGGCCTTAATGGTTGTTGAACCATTACGACATACAATTCAATGATTTTATCCTGTTTGGCCAAATTCATGGCCATTTTTAAGGCTTTTTTACTTAATGCAGAATGATCATATGCGACTACGATTCTAGAATAATCAGTTAACATTATTTTCATCCTCCTAATAAAAACTATATCTTATACTTTTATTATACGTCAGTAATTTCCAGTATGGCCAACCGAAAGTGACAAAAATCGTACAAACGAAGACCCTTGCCTTCATCATTTGACCTACAAAAGAAGCATTTATTTTAGTACAATTGCTCTCTTTATCACAAAAGACAATAGTTTTCAAATAATAGAGGCTTAGATTCACTTTATAAAAATTTTAACTGAATCTTTCAATATATAGATATATTATACTTAGTGAATTTTTTCACATTACCAAACTGAAAAATGTCTTATAATTCATTTGTAAACACGATATAGACAAATGGAGAGAGTGAGAATATGCAATAAAAACACCCACATATAATTTTACTGCAATATAGAATTTTTCACAAAACACCAAATAATTGACTTATATTGTGAAAAAGCTCACATTACATATTTGATTTACGTCACTTAGAGGGGGAATTAATTTGTTGAAGTTTGCTCGAGAAAATAGAGTAGTAGGATTCTTCGCAACACTTATACGTATTTATCTTGGGTACACATGGATCACTAATAGCTGGGCAAAAATATCTGCGGGTGGATTTGACGCAACAGGGTTCATGCAAGGGGCTATCGCAAATTCAAGAGGAGAAAATCCGGCTGTATATAGTTGGTGGGCAAATTTTTTAGAAACAGTTGCACTGCCAAATGGCGAATTATTTTCATTTATGGTTATGTGGGGTGAATTTTTAGTAGGACTAGCACTTATTATCGGACTCCTTACACAATTTGCACTTATTATGGGAATATTGATGAATGCTTCCTTTATATTGAGTGGTGCATCATACCCAGATATTCAAATGTTAATTTTAGCATTAATCTTAATTGTTTGTGTTCAAAATGCCTATAAAATTGGTTTGGATCGATGGGCGTTACCTTATCTAAGAACATTAATCAAGAAAATATCTTTTAGCGGAAAAATGAATAAAAGCATATAAATTAAAAAACAGCAGGGATTTCCCTGCTGTTTTTATCGATATGTTTTCTAGGAGTACCCCTTCTTCATTTTCTTATCAATTTTTACCTGTTACATTTATTCCATTGTCCATAAAAACCTTAGCATTTCGACCATATCCAAAACCAGGAAGCAATAGATCCTTAACTTTCTTTTCAAGGAAAAAATCCTTTGTCAAGATTGCGGAGTCAGCAGGTTCAATTCCCCACATCATTTGATTTTCGATAAAACTTGATTCCCAGAACTCTGCCATACCTCATTCCCCTTTATAAAATTTGCACTCTTTCAAATGTTTTTGTGTATAAATAGGAAAACGGTGAGGGAATTCCCTCACCGTTAATATTATACAATAAGATTGATTAGTTCATCATTTACTAGAACTTTTCCATCTTTGGTTGAAATAACATCTAAATATTGATTTGAATTGGTGATGACAACAGGAGTTTTTACATCATAGCCTGCAGCTTTAATGTTTTCAATATCAAATTGAATCAGCAAGTCGCCCCTCTTAACGGTATCCCATTGTTTTACATGAGCTTTGAAAAATTGGCCCTTCAGATTAATCGTATTAACTCCAACGTAAATTAAGATTTCAGCCCCATCTTCTGATGTAATTCCTATGGCATGTTCGGTTGGGAATAGTGTTGTCACCGTTCCGTCAACTGGTGAAACTACCTCACCTATTGTTGGCTCAATCGCGATTCCTTTTCCTACCATTTCTGTTGAAAAAAGAGGATCGGTAATTTTACTTAATGGAACAATGTCACCGATTAATGGACTTGAAATGATTTCACTCTTTACATTCGCCAGTCCAAATTCTTTAACCGTTTTCGATGGTTGGACCTTGTTTTTACCCTCATATCCAATTATAAGTGTAAGAACCATTGCTAACACTAAAGCCGTTAACGTACCAATTAAATATAATCCGACTGGTGTAAATACAGGAATAGACAAGAAACTTGGGAGAGCAAATCCAGTCGCCTTTACACCAAATGCCCCATTAATCGCTCCACCAATAGCTCCAGATATTGCAACAATCAACATTGTTCTTTTGTAGCGTACTAATAAACCGTATGTGATGATTTCTGTTGTACCTGCTAAAGCACCAGGAAGAAGCCCCGATCCAGCGAGCGTCTTCAAATTTTTATCCTTCGTTTTGAAGAAAACCCCAAGCCCCATCCCAATTTGTGCGAAAGGTGCGGCGGCTGCCATCGCGATAATCGGATCAAAACCAGTTGCAAGATTGGCAATAGCGAGTGGAATAACAGCCCAGTGAAGACCTAATATCGTCAAGAAGGTCCACCCTGCACCAAGCACCGCTCCTGTTAGAATTCCACTTTTCGAACTTAAAAATTGAATAATGATAGATAAGAACTCTCCAACATAAGTACCAAAAGGACCAAAAATAAGGATCGTTAAAGGAACAATAATGATTAATGAAATGAGTGGATTAATAAACATTTGTAAGTCTTTATAAATTACTTTTTTCAAAAACTTATCTAATACCGAATAAATAGAAACTGCAATTAAGATTGGGAAAACGGTTGAAGAATAACTCGCTAATAAAACCGGAATACCTAAGAAAGTGACGTCTTGTGCTCCTGAGGCAACTAAACCCGCATAATGCGGTTCTAAAAGAGCGGCACCGATAGTACCACCAACATAACCATTGGCTCCGAGCTTAGTAGCTAAAGTAATCCCGAGGAAAACTGGGAAGAAATAAAAAATAGCATGTCCAGCTGCCGAAAGAATGGCATAGGTTCCGCTTTCAGGAGATAACCATCCTAATGTCGTTAAAATGGATAATAAAGCCGAAATTAATCCAGATCCAGCAAGTACCCCTAGGATAGGTGCGAAACTTCCACTGATTGCTCCTAAAATTTTATTCATGACAGTTTCTTTTTTTTCTGTAGAATTTTCTTTCGAAACGTTAACTGCTTCCATCATTTGTTTCTCCCTTGTTGAAATTTTATGTTAAAAAAATGATTCTTAAATGTTGGAGTCAATAAGTCATAACTTCATCTTAGGATTTCTTTTCCCAATAAAAATTATTCACCAACACTGGTATACTAGTATATCAACCGATAATGCTATTTGTCTATATTGTGTTTTACTTTCGAAACCCTTGTAACCCCTTTCAATTCTTAGAGATTCCCTTTCATGGTATTCACAAATATTCTTTTCATAGTACTTTAACCTAGTAATGATACCTTCTTCATTTCTATATAAATGTCAATACAAAAAAGACGCTCCTTATTACGGAAGCGTCGATAGAAGGACTTAGATAGTTTTTGATTTAGAAGGTTTGTTCTCTTAAATTTGATTGTGAGGTAGGAAACCTATTACAAAAAAACTAATAAATTGTGTGCAAATATTAAATATCTATCAACTTAATTGTCATGTTTTATGCAATTTTCTTTCTATCACTGATTAGAAGTAGTTTAATTTAAAGCTTTACTTCTACCTCAGTTCCATCCTTCAATTTCGTTTCAACAAGGGTCACTCCACTGTGCATAGAAAGCCCTTGCAGCAACGGCTTCAAATCTTTTCTTTCAATTTCTGGGAAGTTGAATTTGCCGCCGTCCTTTTCAATTGCTTTATTTATTAAGCGATTAATCCTTTTTGATGTAATAACCAAACTGACCAAATTTAAAACCGCATAGGGAACGGGAAGGGAGAATCGTATATCCTTTACTTTCACCTTGACTTTTAACATAATCTACTCAATCACCACAAAAACTTTATCACCATTGGCCGAGGTGATGTTAACAATCTCTCCGTCTAATTCGTTTTCAATTGCTTCGATGAGCAGGTCAATGTTAATGTCTTTTACATATTTTTCTGCCTCAGGTATTTTTTCAGCAATATTTGTACCTACTTTTAAAACAGCCTTTACCAGATTAATCGGTAAATTCACATTTACATTATCACCTTCTTCGGAGGTCACACGAATCTTTAACATTTTATTTCCATAGGGGGCTTCTTTTTTTACTGTCACTATCTCTGGCTGATCTTTCCCTTGTAAGATACTAATTAATTCACTTGCTTTTTCCTTATCAATCTTTCCTTCCTCCACCAGCGTTAAGACTCTCGAAATTTCGTCTTTCATTAGACTTCCCCCTCTTTTAATAACTGAATAGCTTTCTCAGCGGTAATTTCCCCTTTTTCCAATAACGATACAATTTTTTTCTTATCTACTTCCGGTTTCTTTTGAGAGGAATATCCCAGAGCAGAGATAATTTCATCTAATTTTCCTCTAACTGTCGGATAGGAAATTCCGAGCTCCTTCTCGACCTCTTTGATATTTCCACGGCATTTAAGAAAAATTTCAATAAAATGCAGCTGTTCCTGACCGAGAGCCGCCAGTCTTGAAACTTCAAATTCATTTTCTACCGTTGTCTGGCAATGGTTACACTGTAGCTTAGTAATAATAAGCGATTTACTACAAACAGGACAATTAGTGAGTAAAGGATACGCCATACTGTTCTCCTTTCTATCATTTAATCATATCATACACCATATCTTTTGATTTTCAAACAAACATTTAAAATTACTTATAAAAATTTATATTTTTATTCAATAAGTTAACTTACATATTAAATAAATTAATTTATTGAAAATTTAAGTTAAAGTAAAAAGACAGACTCATTGGAGAGTCTGTCTGATTGTCGAGAAAGGGATAAGAGCCTATTTGACACTTAATGATGGTACATTTCATTGGCTGTAATCAATTTGGGAAGCGCCTGGTTTTGAAGGAAAAATTATTTTTCATTTTTTTATTATTTCATTCACTGTAGTTTTCATCATGTGAACCATTGTTTTTTTATACCTTGCTGCTATAAGAAGGACTCTTATTTGTTGGCTCGTGATAATTGATTAAAGCGAGGCTCTTGCTTCAAGAAGGAACGAAAAATCGACCAACTGGTCGGCATCAATGGAAAATCATCAAGAGATTGTTTGTTTCGCAAACGATAAAACCAGGGAATGATTCCAGCGGATTGGCTTTTATCGACTATACAGGGAGCATAAATGCTTTTAGTATGTTTCCGGAGCGATTCATAACGATCTTGTCCGCTAACAATTGTGTAGCTATCGTCCTTTCGATTTTTTTTGACAACCAAAACAAACATACAATCCCACATCAGCCGCTGAAGCTTCTTCACTTGTTCCGTAATTTTCAACGATACACCTGGTTTGATTTTACTCAGAGGTAAATACTGTATCGTGAATTTCACATTCATCCCTCCCGTTTTTGTTAACGCCAAATATTATGCAAATAAATTAAAGTCATTATAAAATTGAAAACCGCAGACTAATGTTTTGCGGTTTCTTTTTCTGTACTTATTCTTAATTTTATGTAAATAGAACTTCTATGATAAGAAATAACTATGTTACAAATTTTCAGCCTGATTTTTCAGTTTTTATGTCCTCCTACTTTACAAATACGGAACGACCACTATTATCCTTTCCCTCATTAAGATCGTTAAAATCATACAGATACACTTCTTCGCCATCTACGTATTGTTTCGTAAAAGTAAAACCCAATGTTTCGTATAATTTCTTACCGTTATTATTTTTTTGGTCTGTCGAAAAATAGATTTGTTTGCAGTTTTCAAATGTCTTCATTTCTTCAATTACAAGCTGCATGGCTTTTTTTCCATATCCCATTCCTTGCCATTTTTTATCAATCATTATTCGGCAGATTTCATAATAGTTTAGTTGTTTAGAATAGCCATACATCGTAAAACCAATGGGTTCATCATTTACTTCAATCGCTCTAGTTGTCCAATTCCCCTCAAACTGCGCCTGGACAAGTGATAAAGCATTAGAAGCAACGAACTCCTCACAAACCTTTGGAATTTCTCCATTTGTCGATAAAAGGATCACAGCAAGCCAATTCTTCTCATTAATTTCTACTAATTTCAAAATTATTAAGACCTCCTGAATTTGTAAAGTTGTTCTTTATTATTTTCAATAATCTTTCAAAAAATTGAATCTAAGCACTTTTTTTTAAATTTAATTCAATTTAAATCTAACAACCCCATTAAATGAAATTGGGTTTGCTAAGTGGATATTTACAAGTGTTGGGTAATCAATTATGTACTAAATTGACAGTCAATAAACAAAATTATTTAATAAATCCATTAAGGTACTGATAAAGTTCATTTAATTCTTGCTCTTTCCCAACTATACAATTTGGGTACTGTTTAATTTCGCCAACACTGGTTAGTTTAAAATCATTCGGTGTGGGTAGACCAGAAGCACAAAGCACCAAATAGTCCGCAAAATATATCAATCCGGTTAGTGCTGAAGTCTTAATGGTCATCTGCCCCATTGTTCTTCCCGCGAATAAGCCTTTTACCGCACTTTTACCACCCGTTCTTTCAATTACAATTTTACTCTCATCAATCATTACTTTTGTCCCAGAATTTAAATCAAAGGTTTTCATGTCTAATCCCCCTCGTGAATTGAAGTATCATTAATATATAATTGGCTATTTCTGTTTAATTTACAATTTCTACCCCATTTTTCATATGTTTTCGCTCTTTAACAATAGAGTCAAGATGTTGGGTGAATTCTTATTCTCCAGAATACGATAAACGTAGATACTTCTTCGCCTTCGTCATTCCAATATAGAAATATGTAAAATTGTTTGCATTTATTCGATAATCCTACTAAAATAACAAACTTCTACCAAATTAGCCAACAAAATCCTCCAAAACTCTTGTGTTTTTGATTTATTATTTTAATAATATAACTATAGTATACTTTATCCATACATAGAAAATATTTATGACTTTTCAGAAGTGGGCGTGGAAAAATTGTTTAAGGGAATCATCGAAAAATTATTTAGTTCAAATCAAAAATCATCTCAACCAAATTTGCCACCTATAAGCCAAGATCAAGTAGAGGCTATTGTAGATGCAAGGATAAAAGAGCATGCAGCAACTTTAGAATCCGTATCTACTCAACAAGGAACTACAAAACCTGCAGGCAACGAAGAAGACTACACATTAACAGAGAAGCAAATTGATTATGCCTTTACTCTACTTGAAAAAGTGAAGGATGAATTCGAGCTAGCCATTGATCCGACCAAACTAACAGTAAAAGATTTAAATCGATTAATAGCATTTAACCGCTATAAGAATAAAGGTACACTTGTAAATCTTGTAAAAAAGGGTGTATTACGGAAGAAGTAAATGTTGATAATTAGGCAACAAACCCCTGATAATTAATGAAACAGGGGTTTTGTTTCCTTTCTTTCAAAATGGTAATGAAGGCGGTATTCACATATTTTTTTTGTCCAGTTGAAATAAATCTCTACGTCTTTCTTCTCGACATCCATGTTTAGCGCAAATGTATCATTTTCAAATGAAAGTAATCATTTTGAACTTGCACTCCATTTCGTCATTGGCATTTTGCGATTAATTGACTTACAGATTTTTCATCGTAAGACCATAGTTTTTTAGCCGCTTTATCGGAAAAGTCAATCCGTTTTCGGTGTTCCATCTCCATTAGGTAGTGATGGAAAATGGTGCTACTCCCATATACTCATTAAGTTCTTCAAAGCTTTTAATCTTAAGTTCTTTTATGTATTCTTCATTATTCATTCTATGTATGGATCATTTTTAAACTTGGACGCTACCTTTAATGCAGAAATACAGTACTTCTTGTTCATTAACAAGCAGAACCACAATACTTTTCATATAATTCATCATAAAACAACCTCTGATACTTAGCGACAGCTATCCCATAAAAATAGCCAATTGGATTCTTTACTTTTGCTATTTTAACTTTATTTATCAGCTGCCTGAAGGAGTGCAGTGCGATTTCAAGGACTTCTGATTTTCCGTCACATAGATTTCGATTGGCCGCGATTTTTGCCATTTTCCAATATTCTTCGATGGTCTTTGCTTCTGGATAGAAGTATTTTACCAACTGTACAAAATCTTGTGGAACTCGATCACTAACAAATGTATGATCCAATTCAAGCGGTTCTTCTTTACGTTCTTTTATCTTTTTTTATTAGTTTTAGAAAGATTAATAGTTTTATATTGGTGGTTCATTTCTTCTTGCTTGGGTGGTTCATTTTTGGGAAAACGATTAAACACATAGAGATTGCTCGACTGTGATCCATTTTTCCGCTCTGTTTCGTGAACAGTGATGATGCCCATTTCTTTTGCTCTTTGTATCATCCGTTTAAAGGTTGAACGAGAAATACCATTGTCTTGATATTCCTGATTAATTGCCTTTAAAATCGTTCCTATTTTCGCATTACAAACTCCAGGATTTTTCGCTGCAAAACGAACTAGCCGCTTTAGCCCGACTAGCTCCCCTTTCGTAAACTCCAGCTTATGTTCCACCATCCACATTTCCATATTCGTATTAAATTCCTTTAAACTTGTAAACTGAGAATACTGTTCAAAACCCTTTATATTGCCCGATTTAATATTCATATTTTTGCACCAGCCCTTCTACCCTCTATATACAGATGAGGAGGCAAAAAGGACAGGTTGGGTCGCAGGTAATTGTTACAGTTTTGTGAATTGCGATTTTCCTTTATGTTGTTTCAAAAATTAGCCATTTTTGACCAGAATGTTGAAAAAAGCAAACATCAATTAGTCGTGAAACGACATATTTGATGTTTGCCTCTTCTCTTATATAAATCTATAACCTTTTATTTATTTGGCCAATTAGTTGGCATCGCAGCTATATTTTTGTTGAAATATAGTAAAGGTGTTTTGTCTTGTTTCGATAGTTCAACAACTTCTCCCATAAGGATTACATGATCACCAGCGTCTATTTGTTGGATAGTTTTACACTCCAATTTTCCTAGTGAGTCTATAATAATCGGTAAACCTATTTTAGATTTCTTCCAATTAACCTTTGAAAACCGATCTTGTTCTCTACCAGCAAATGCCCAACAAGCGTCAACTTGATCAGAGGATAAGGTATGAATGGCAAAATGGGTTGCATTTATAAAATTTTTAAATGTAGATACCTTTCTATCAATACACCAAAGTACAAGAAGAGGGTCTATAGAAACAGAAGTAAAGGAATTTACGGTTAGTCCTACAGGGTGGCCCTGGTCATCTAATGTTGTAACAATCGTTACTCCTGTTGGATAATTACCCATGATTTGTTTAAAGACATTAACCTTATCAATTGTTTCTTTCATAAATACCACCCTTTCTTTCTAAGCATCTACATATTATTTTATTTACTAGTTTGCACAGTTACATTTATCGCACTATCTTTTTGGATTCTAGGTTTAACGTACTTGGCAAATAGCTCAAGTGATTTTTTCCATTTTTCAGGTGTTGTCCAATCATATTGAGTAATTAGCAGTGTACCAAAATCGCCAATCTCTTCTCTAAGTTTATTAATTTTTCGAACACATTCATCTGGATCTCCGATAATCCATGGACCAGTTTCCGCCATATACTCTAAGGTTACATCCTCATCAGGCATATCTGGGTCAACCTTAGCCAATGGTCGAAGTCCAATACCAAATAGGTAATCATAATACGTTTCCTCGGCACCTTTTCTAATGTCTGCCCATGCTTGTTCGGTTGTTTCTGCAACGTAAACTACACGAGTTATTCTCCAGTCAGGTCTTGGAGATGGACGTCCATTCTCTTTAGCTACCCTATCGAGTACCTCTCCATGTTGTTTCAAAATATGAACAGGTGAAAACATTACGCTTAGTGGAATTAATCCCTTTTCAGCAGCAATCGTAAAACTGTTCAATGTTGCTAACCCTGCAATTGCCATAGGGGGATGTGGGGTTTGGTACGGCTTTACATTTAACTCTACATCATTCATTTCCCAATACTTTCCTTTATGGGAAACTGGACCATTTGAATTAAAAACCTTCAATATCATTTCTAAAGACTCTCCCATCATTGGACGAGTATCTTCTGGTTTTATATCAAATAATTCCATGTCACCAGGTAATCCTCCTGCTCCAATCCCCAGAATAAGGCGGCCTTTAGTTAAATGATCGAGAAATGCCGCTCTTTCAGCAACCTGAAAGGGATGGTGATAGGGTAAGGATACCACACCAGTTCCTAACTTGATTTTATTTGTAACCGCTGCCACATAAGCTAACATGATTTCAGCTGATGGAACGATTTCTCTGCCACCAGAGTGATGTTCACCAACCCATGCCTCGTCGTAACCCAACTCTTCGGCTAGAACTATTTGATCAACATCCCTCATCAATGCTTCTGTTGGATTTGCATCAGGTTGATGCTCTGGCATAAAGAATACTCCTGTTTTTAATTCCACTTTCATCCACTCCCTGTTTTATAATTACAATCTTACTATCTACTAGTAATTCACACGACAGTTTAGTAAATTTTCTTATTTTATATAACCCAATAATTTGTTCTATGACCACCCCCTTTAAGTAAAAGTTTTTTTCTGCAGGAAAATCTATTTAAGAAGTTCAGGTAAGAATAGTGTGAGTTGAGGGAAAAGTGTTACAAGAGCTAACACAATGATTAAGGAAATAAAAATTGGAATTAAATGTTTGAATGTTTGATCAAATGATATCCCTGCAAGTCGTGAAGCTATAAATACATTTACCCCTAAAGGAGGTGTTAGTAAGCCCAAGGTAAGATTTAAGCAGATGATCATCCCAAAATGCATGGGGTCAACACCTAGATTTACGGCAATCGGTAAAAGTAAAGGTACAAAAATCATCAATGCTGATACGGTCTCCATAAACATACCGATTAACAACAAGAACAAATTGATTATTATTAGAATAATAATAGGATTCGTCGAAATTCCACTAATCGACTCGGATAAGAACTGGGGCACTCGTTCCAATGATAATACACGTCCAAAAAATGATGCTGCCCCAACTAAAATCATGACACCGCCACTTACCGCAGATGTATTCATAAAAATACCTGGAATATCTTTAAAACCAATTTCTTTATGCACGAATAAGCTCACAATAAGACCATAAAATACTGCTATAACTGCGGCTTCAGTAGGGGTGAAAATCCCTCCATATATTCCGCCTAATACAATAACTGGGGCAAATAAAGCAAACTTAGCATCATATAACGCCTTTAAAATATCGGATAGATTACTTTTTTCCTCTTTGGCGAACCCTTCTTTTTTAGTAATAAAATAGTTTACGATAAGTAGTGCTACTGCAATGAGTATCCCTGGAATAATACCAGCAATAAACATTCCGCCAATGGATACTCCGGACATAACTCCAAAGAGGATAAAGATAATGCTTGGAGGGACTATTGGTCCCATTGAACCAGCACTTGCCACAATAGATGTTGCATAAGATTTTGAATAACCTTTTTTCACCATAAACGGAAGCATAATACCGCCAATAGCTGCAACCGTTGCAGGTCCAGAACCAGAAATAGATGCAAAAATAAAACTTGCCATAATAGTAATAATTCCTAAACCGCCCGTAAAAGCACCAAAGAGCTTTTCGGCAAATACAACTAATCGTCTCGCTATACCGCCCGTACTCATTACATCTCCTGCTAAAATGAATAGTGGAATAGCTATAAGCGGAAATGAATCACTTGCCCCAAAAGATGCAGTAATAAAGAGATTAATATTTGAAAGATCATGTAAAATTAGTAGTACGAGACTAGATATACCTAATGCAAATGCCACTGGCATATTTGTTGCGATTAGTAAGAAAAAGAGCATGAATAATATTAAAAGAGATAGTAACATGTTGGTCACTCCCCACTCAGGTTTACTGGTTTATTACTCTTAAATTCTTTATACCCGTGTGTTAGTAGTCTTAATGCCATAAGGGAATAGCCAATAGGAATAGATATATAGATAAAACCTACAGGAATTCGCATAGCAGTAGAGATATTCCCAGACTGGATCATTTCAAAACTATACGTAAACCCAACATACGCAATAAATATTGAGAAAATAAACCATAATATATTTCCCCCATATTCAAGATAAGGTCTGGTAACTTTAGGAAAAACTCTTTGTAAGGATTCAATCCTTATATGAGTCTTTTCTATAATTGCATAACTTGAACTAATAAAAATAAACCATATAAATAGATATCTAGCTAATTCACCTGACCATCTAAGTGAATTATTTAATATATATCTAGCTACAACTTCCATCCCCATAACCATGGTAATTAATAAAAGTAAAAGGAAACAAATATATCCTTCAAATGGTATCTTTTTTTGTTTTTGTAAAGCACCCAATGTCTTCCCTCCCCTTTTTTTTTAAGGCATCATTTATGATACAAGTTGATTAGAGAGATCCATGATCTCCCTAATCACTTATTGAAACTACTTACTCAAAAAATCGAGAGTTTTTTCATAGAATTCTTTTCCAACTAGTTTGATATTCTTTTCAATTGCGGGTTGAACAGATTTCTTGAATTCCTCAAATTCATCTGGGGAAAGTTCATAAATTTCAACGCCCTCGGATTCAAGATTCTTCACTGCAGTAACTTCTTGTTCTACCACAAGATTTCTTGAGAATTGAACCATTTCCTTAGAGGCTTCGACAACAACATTTTGCAAATCTTTAGGTAATTTATTAAAGAAGTCCCCATTCATCGTCATGACATACGGAATAAAGTTTTGTTTTGTCAGCGTAGCAAATTTACTTACTTCAAAAAATTGAGAGTCATACATAAGCGGCAGGGTTGTTGTTAAACCATCAATAGTACCTTGCTGTAAGGAAGTATATACCTCTGCAAAGGTAATCGGAGTCGGGTTACCACCCATTTCTGATATTGTATCCATAAACAATGCAGACTGTGGTGTTCTTAAAGTTAAGCCATTAAGATCACTAGGTTTTTTTATAGCGTGTTTACTATTCAAAAGTGACATTGAACCGATATCATAATATCCCAAAACTTTTACATTGTTTTTTTCTTCTAATTTAGTCTGGATTTCTTGACCTAAAGGGCCTTCTGCTAACTCAAATAATTTATCCCGGTCTCCATAAATAAATGGAAAATCATAAATATTGTATCCATCTACTCCTCCAACTTGCGCTCCAATAAACGATGGAAATGAAATGATTTCTGCCGAACCGTCTCTTAATACTTGAAATTCTTCTTCATTTGAAGAAGCCAATGTTCCATTCAGAAAAAGTTCAACCTTTAATCTACCATCACTTTTTTCCTCAACCAATTCTTTAAATTTCTTATAACCAATGGCAATGAAGTTTTCCTCATTAACAACAGCTGGCATTCTAATCGTATAAACCTTACCTTCAGAATCTTTTCCGCCTGTTTCAGTGGATTTTCCACAGCCGGCTAAAAGCAATACGAATGTTAATAAGGAAAGTAACGCCCAAGAACTTACTTTTTTGATTTTCATTTAGTTGCCTCCCTTTAATTGGTTGAGAATAATGGCTTTCGAATATTGATCACGGAGTTCTTTCTTAAGAATCTTTCCATACGAATTTTTTGGAAGTTCCTGTACAAAAACAATTCCAGCAGGTTTTTTATAACTTGCAAGTTCATTTTTGCAAAGCCCTATTAATTCTTCTTCATTTGTTAATTTGCCTTCTTGTAACACAACATGAGCAAATACACTCTCACCCCAAAGTTCATTTGGAATACCGAACACGCAAGTTTCCTTTACCGCAGGATGTGTGTTAAGTACTTCCTCCACCTCACGAGGGTAGATATTTGCACCCCCACTAATAATTACGTCTTTCTTACGATCTACTAGAAATAAATATCCTTCTTTATCTACCCATCCAAGATCGCCGGTATATAGCCAATTATTTTTAATGGTTTCATTAGTTGCTTTTTCATTATTCCAGTAACCTTTCATTACCAATGAACCACGACAAATTACTTCACCTACTTCTCCTTGCTTCCTTTCATTTCCGTTTTCATCAACAATCTTCATTTCTACAAACGGACTAGTAATACCGCAAGATAAAGGACGTTTTAAAAGTTCATGTCTAGGCATGCATGTAACTGTACTGGGTGCCTCCGTCTGTCCGTATGTTTCAACAAAAATGGGACCTAGCAATTCTAGCGCTTTCTTTAACTTCTCCTCAGCAATTGGTGAACCTGCCATACTAATTGATTTTAGTGAAGCAAGTAATTTAGGATCAAATGACGGATCATGTATCATCATATTTACCATCGTTGGAACAAGAAAAATTACACTGATTGCGTGTTCGTGAATATCATAAATGAACTCATTTGGATTGAATTTATTAAAAACCACCTGCTTTGCTCCTAGCATTAGTGCACAATGGACTAATAAATTGCTGCCATGTGTTAGAGGAGCTACATGTCCAATGATATCTTCATTGTTAATTTCACAAAAAATAATGAGAGATAATACAGCAGATATATAGTTACGATGCGAAAGCATCACACCCTTTGGATGCCCTGTCGTACCCGAGGTGTATAGAATTGTAAATAAATCGTCTTCATTAATATCAATATCCACCTCATGATTTGTACTATTAAAAAGTAGGTTTTCGTATTCGTCTCCGAAGTAAATGGTATCGATTTTTGAATTAATGGGTTCAATTAGTTCCTTTTCACCAATCAGTAATAAAGAAGCTGATTGTTCAATAATAAATTTATGTTCTTTGTGGTGAAGCCGATAATTTAGAGGGACTTTAACCAACCCAGCTAACGCGACAGCTACATCCATTTCAATGCATTCGAGTCTGTTAGAAGATAAAATAGCTATACGATCTCCCTTAACTAATCCCTTTTCAAGCAATGCATTAGCAAGTTTTACAGATCTTTCATATAATTCTTGATAGGTTAAAGATCTCTCTTCGCTTATTACAGCTACCTTTGAAGCGTAAGTTTTACAGGTTTTTTTTGCTAAATTACCGATTAATTCCATCATTTCCTCCCATCCAAGGAACCTTCGCGTAACTGAACCTCTAAAATAAAATCGGGATAATTGTACTAGTTAAATAGAAAGTATATTTACTACACTCGTACCGTTCTGAAAATTAGATATACCGCCGCCTGAAGTTAGTGTTAATCCTACCTTTGGATTTTTCACCTGGAATCCAGGTGCCTTTTCTAAAAGTTGCCAATTGATTTCTGCTACCTGCGCGAGACCTGTTGCACCAACAGCATGACCTCTTGACAGTAAACCTCCACTAACATTAATAGGTTTATCTCCATCATAATAGGTTCTTCCTTCAACTAGCATTTCAATTCCTTTACCATATTCACAAAATCCAAGTGCTTCGGTATACAATACCTCTGCAATGGAAAAAGCATCATGGAGTTCAACTACATCAATATCCTCTGCGGAAACTCCAGCCATTTTATAAGCTTTTTCAATGGATTCGACTGTCGGTTCATCAGGTAATGCCATATCGTGAAACCCTCTCTTAAACTTGCCAGACACCACCACTGAAGCTATCATTTCAACTGCCTTTTCTTTATATCTTTTTAATACTCGCTCAGAACATAAAATCACACTTGCTGCTCCATCACTTTTAGGACTGGATTGTAATAAAGTTATCGGATCGGCGATCATCATGGAATCTAACACTTGCTCTTTCGTCAGATTAGGCTTTTGATAAAAATGAGCATATGGATTTTTTGAACCATGGATACGATTCTTAACAGCTACCTCTGATAACAATTTACTATCAATTCCATATGTTTCTGTATACCTTTTAGCTCTCATGGCATATATGGCTGGTAAGGTTAAGCCCGATTCTGCATCAATATCATGAGGTGGCGTAGGCAATACCCCGCTACCTAATGCAGAAAGATTTTCAACACCAATTGCTAATGCAAAATCGTTCATACCACTTTTTATACTACTGTAAGCAAGGTTAAGTGCTGTTGAACTGCTAGCACATGCATTATTAATATTGATAACTGGAACCCCTGTAGTCGTTAAATCATTCAATACTCTTTGGCCAGCCAGCGTTCCACCAAAAACATTTCCACAGAAAACGCTTTCAATTTCATCTATATCAATTCTGGCATCCTCCAGCGCATTTATGACGGATTCTCGACCAATTTGCTCTAATGACATATTTTCATATTTTCCAAATTTCTTTACACCAACGCCTAGGATATAAACTTTCGTCACAGTTTCACCGCCTTTATTATTTACTTGGTTTAAAGATAAATTGATAGTTTTTTGATGCATTTTCCTTATAAACTAGTTCTACACTTGTATCTAATTTCAATTCTCCATCAAATTCAATTAGATTTAGAATTCGAATATGCTCATTTAAATCTATATAACCAATAGTGTAAGGAGCCTCGTATCCTGATGCGGAAATATGAATTTTTGTATAACTGTGTACTTTACCTTCTGTAAAATAGAGTTCTTTAATCTGATTTTTACAAAGATCACATATATTCCGATAGGGAAAATAATACTTATTACACTTTCTACATTCGCCTGCTTTTACAAGCGGTTTGCCTGACTTGAATACAAATTGTTCAATGTTATCACTAAAAACAACATTCATATAATTTTTTCTCCTCACATTATCTACTTTTCCGAAAATCCTCCATCTACTACCAAAACGGTTCCAGTTACAAAATCAGATGCTTTAGAAGCCAAAAACAGCGCTGCACCCTTAAGGTCATGTTCAGAACCTGTTCGATTTAATGGAGTATTTGCTAGAATCAATGCCTTCTTTGATTCTATGGTTGATTTTGACATCTTCGTTAAAAAGAATCCTGGGGCAATGGAATTCACATTAATATTATGCTTTCCCCATTTCACTGCTAAATCTTTGGTAAAGGTAATGATTGCTCCCTTACTAGCGTTGTATCCAACAGCATCCATTAATTCTTCACTGATTCCGCCTAAACCGCCAATCGAAGATATGTTAATGATTTTCCCAGACTTTTGGCTAATCATTACTTTGCCAACTGCTTGTGACATAAGAAATGTACCGGTCAGATTTACACTTATGACTTTATTCCATTTATCTAGTGGCATTTCTTCAAGAGGCGCTCCCCATGTAGCTCCACTGTTATTAAAGAGGACATCTATCGTTCCAAATTTATTGACTGTTTCTTCCACCACGTTATTGACATCCTCTGGATTCGAAACATCACATTTTAATGCGAGTGACTGGACACCTAATTCACGTACCCTAGAACTTGTTACTTCACAATCTTCTAGTTTTCTTGAGCATACTACAATATTTGCTCCAGATTCTGCCAATGCAAAGGCGATTTGCTCTCCTATACCTCGACTCCCTCCAGTTACAATTGCTGTTTTTCCACTTAGATCAAATAATTCTTTTACATTCATTTCTACCCCTCACTAACTCCTGTTCGATTTAGAAAACTTTTCGATTATGATCGCGCTAACAGGACAATTATCGGCAGATTCCTGAATTTTCTCTATGTTGGTAACATTTTCATTAAAAACATAAGATAACCCATCCGAATCTAATGAAAATGTCTCTGGGTCAATAAGAATGCAAGTTTGCGAGCCAATACAAGCATTCTTATCTACACGGACTTTAATTTCATTTCTCATAAAAGTAACCACCATTTCTCTTTAGTAGTAATCATTATTATTCAAAAACTACTGGTAAACTTTTTAATGCACGGCTTATTAAGATTGGGTGCCATTCTTGATTATCACTTTCTAACCTTAATGTTGGAAAACGCTTGAAGAGTTGGTTTATTGATATGGTTGCTTCGAGTCTTGCTAGAGGCGCACCTAGACAGTAATGAATCCCCTTACCAAATCCTAAGTGTCTATTTGTTTCCCTGGTAATATCTAGTTTGTCAGGGTCTGGAAATATTTCGGGATCACGATTTGCTGCTAGCGTCACTAACATGACACGCTGACCCTTTTTAATTTGGTTACCTTTAATTTCAAAGTCTTCTTTCGCTACCCTCATTATTGATTTTCCTGGTCCATCAAATCGATTTAATTCCTCTACTGCAACATTGATTAATGATGGATCGCTCTTTAATCTTTCCAATTGATCAGGATTTTTTAAAAGAGAGAATACTGAATTCGTAATTAGATTGGTTGTTGTTTCATGACCGCCAAAAACAAGCAAAGTAAGCGTAGCGATAATTTCATCTTTATTTAAGACATCACCATTTTCTTTAGCTTCAACGAGCGAACTGATTAGATCATCTTTTGGGTGCTTGATCCGGTCTTCTACTTGATCCGCTAAGTATTCAGCTAATTGACGCATTCCCTTTTGACCCCGTTCGTGCCTGTCTGAGTCCTTAACCGCTCCGAAAACTAGCATTAATAGATCGTCTGACCATCGCTTTAATTGATCTCTATCTTTATCTGGCAATCCTAGCATTTTCGAAATTACTAAAATTGGTAACATAAAGGCATAATCTCGAATGACATCCATTTTCTTCGATTCCTCTACTTTATCCAATAGATAATCAGTAATTTCGAACATGAATGGACGCATTTTTTCAACAGTTTTTGGTGTAAATGCCTTACTTACTAGCATCCTAAGCCTTGTATGATTTGGCGGGTCATTAAATACCATCCACTTTGATAGAATTTCATAAGTAGAGGCCATGTCCAGCTTCAGTTCATTTGAAGCACTTTTGGATGGCATAATTCTTTGAGAAGTTAAATTGGGATTCAATAATGCTGAATTTACATCTTCATATCGTGTAAGAATCCAGCCATTCCACTTTTCATTAAAATAGATAGGTGTCTCTGAACGAAGTGTATTAAAATATGGAAAAGGGTCCTTTACAACTTCTGGGGCTAATAAATCCTCATGCATTACCATCATTATGTTACCTCCCTCTTAATACAATTTTTTACGATTATCTATCACTCGTTTTGCTTTAAAGACAGTTTCAGGCATTGAGCCTTGTTCAACTAGGTTTATAGCAACGCGAATTCCTATTTTATTTTTAAATAACTCAATTGCTTCTCCTTTTAGATAGTTAAGATTAGTAGTTTTATACTGGCTTTGATATTCAATATTGACCGTCATTTCATCTAAAGCACCTTTTTTATCCACGACAATTTGATATTCAGCGCCACTCCACTTTAATGAGCGAACAGTATTTTCAATTGCACTTGGATAGACATTTGTTCCTCTTATAACTAACATGTCATCTAATCTTCCAAGCACACCATGTGGTAAACGTGGATAAGTCCTGCCACACGAACAAGTTTCTTCTGTCATAAAGCTTTCGTCTCCAGACCAAAAGCGGATCATTGGTTGTGATTTTCTCCATAGATGTGTATAAACCACGGCCCCTCGTTCACCGATTGGAATTGGAATATTCGAATCTTCTGTGCTTACAATTTCCGTAAACACTTCGTCCTGATAAAGATGTACTCCAGCTTCCGCATCGCAGGTTGTACTGGTCATGAAAGGATACATTTCTGAAGTAGACCCAGCATCGTGTAAACTAGCACTCCATCCTTTTGTTAATATTGCCCTTGTGTTTGGTAACGAAGCACCTGATTCTCCGCCTGCAATTAATTTCTTTACAGAACTTTCAGATAACTCAACACCTCTTTCCCGAGCTTTGTTTAGAAGGTGCATACAATAGGAAACGGTTGCTGAAAATGCAGTCGGTTTAATTTTCTCAATCATATCTAAATGTCTATCAGATTCTATTGCACCCAACGGAAAGACGGTTGATCCGATTCGTTCAGCACCTTGCAAAACTCCCCATCCTCCAAAAAAGATTGAAAAGGGAAATCCGATTTGTACAACGTCGTTAGGTCTTAAACCAGTAGACCATAGAGCCATTGCATGTACTTCAGCTGCTCTATCCCAGTCTGCTTTACTAACCCGATAAAAAGTAGGAGTCCCAGATGTTCCGCTTGACCCTTGGATTCGGGCTATTTCTTCTGGTGCAAAATTACCCGCATAACTTCCGAAAATAGGATTTTGCTTTTGGTCCTCCACTAGCATTTTTTTTGTTATCACTGGTACCTTTGTAGTAAAATCCTCTAAGGTTTTAACATCTGAAGGCTTAAAGTTATGATTATCATAATGTTTTCTATAAAAAGGCAAGTTATTATATACATAATCCAATTGTTCTCTTATTTTTTCCAAAATAACACTATTCCTTTTATCTGGATCTAAGGTCTCTCTTTCTTCATTCCAGTATTTTTTATAGCCTGTTTTAATCATCTTAGCCCTCCTGTTTACTTTTTGAATGTTTTAAACCTTCTATATATTTATAATGCAAGAAGTGTGCCAAACTAAATGAATAGATGAATTTTTATAAGTAAAAACTGGTCACCAACAAACTATGACTAGGTTTCTTGTTGAAATTTCCTCTTGAAATTTGTGTTAAAATTCTACCAACAAAATGTAAGCGTTTGCATTATTGCATCATAAGCGATGCAATAATGCATCAGTGATGTATATCACCATCATTCGAGAGTATCTAGCAAATTCAAATTTAAGTAATAAAAAAATCCCAAATAATATTGGGATTTATTAGAAATATAAACTATTCAACATCTTAACTTCTTAATCTGTTACCTTCACAGATTATATTTCTGTTTTTTTCTAACAAGGGTAGATTGGTCAATGCTTAATGCTTTGGCAGCACTCCTAATACTATTATATTGACTGAGCACGTTATTAATAATAGACATTTCAAATTCCTCTATTTGTTGCTTTAATGGTAGTATTATTGTGTTTGTGTTCTTTGTAGCAGAATTATCATTATTTTTATCTTGATCATTATTTACAGAAATATCAATTTCATTAGTGATATCTACTAAATCAATGGTCTGTTTATTAACCATTAATGCAATACGTTCCACCATATTTTGTAGTTGTCTTATATTTCCAGGCCAATCGTAATTATGGAAATTTTCTAATGCTTTTTGTGAGAATGTTCGATTGACACCATATTTTCTTTTTATTTGTGCCGAAAAATGGTAAATAAGTGGAATAATATCTTCTCTTCTTTCGCGAAGTGGTGGGACATATATAGGTATGATATTCAATCGATAAAATAAGTCTTGTCTAAACTTCCCTTGTTCAACCATTTCTTCTAAATTACGATTTGTAGCTGCTACAACACGTACATCTATTTTTATTGGTTTTATTCCACCTACTCGTGTGATTTCACTCTCCTGAAGGACACGTAATAATTTACCTTGTAGGCTTAAGGGCATATCCCCAACCTCGTCAAGGAAGATAATCCCTTTTGTAGCAATTTCAAATAGTCCTGGTTTTCCTTTATTATTTGCACCAGTAAAAGCTCCAGGTTCATACCCGAATAATTCTGATTCCAATAACTGTTCCGGAATTGCTGCGCAATTGATCTGGATAAATGGGTTTGTTCTTCTGCTGCTCATCTGATAAATTAAGTTGACAATTCCCTCTTTTCCCACCCCAGATTCACCTAATATTAATACTGTTGAATCAATTTGGGAAATCCGATGTGCTCTTTCAATTACCATTTTCATTTTGGTATTATGAGCAATAATTGAATTCAGCGATTCTTGTTTAAGGGTAATCTTTTCTATTTCTTCTGAAATTTTTTCATTTTTCGCTTTCAATTCCTCAATCTCTTTTTCTAATCCATTTAATATAGTCAAATCCCTCAGGTTACTAACAACTTTTTTAATCTCACCGTTTTTATCTCTAATTGGAACCCCAGAAAGTAAGATTTTTTTTCCAGTAGATTTGTAGGTTTGGATAATGGAGGCAGGTTTATTTTCTTTAACAACTTTAACTGTCAACGATTGATCGATTATCTCATCGTCTATTAACTTTTGAACATTCACTCCAATACAATCTTTTGGTGATAAACCTGTGAGTTGTTCAATAGCGGGATTCTGGTAAATAATCGTTCCATCTGGTTTAGAAACGATTATTCCATCAAAGGACGCGTTTAGAATTTGATCTCCCTCATAAAGAGAAAGGTCTAAACCTTTGTGTAAATTATACTCATCTGTCTTTGATTGTAGGAGAAAGATAAAAAATCCAGTTTCTTTAATTACCTCTACCTCGCATTTCATTTCGGAATGACAAAACTGCTTCGCGCTGTAATCGGTATTAGCAACCAATGACTCAAGTTGGTGTATACTATACATTTGCATAGCTTTTTGATTTATTTTGATAATATTAAAATCCTCATCTGTAATAAGCACACCCAGTGAGCTGCAATTATTCAGAAAATCTATCATATTCATTGTAATTTTCTTCTCAGAAACTATCGTACTAGGATTACCTTTCAAATGAACCAAATTCTCACCTCATGAGTATTATTTATAACCTCCACAAAAACACCATCGCAAAGATTATTCTCCTCTTTCTACCTTAATTATTTGTTTGATAATAACTGAGTTCGTTCATAAATTTAATTTAATAAGCTATATTTGAACCATGGTTTGACTTATTAGTATTTTCAGTTTATTTTAACATTTAAAGCTCCCTTTTTGCCACTGTCACTGTCAAAATTAAAGTAAAAAGCCCCAAACCTTATCCTTAAGGTCTGGAGCATAATCTTATCTATCCTTAAATTCCACTGGTCCCACATTCATTTTAAAGGAGCCATCTTTATATAATAAAGGGGATCTTTCTGTGCCACTCTTTGAATACGATTCTACATGGCTCACACTCATTTCACGAACATTCGTAAAATCAATTTTTGCAATGGCCACCCAGTAGGCATACTTATTATTTTCGAATAAAGGTGAGGTTATCTTTTGACCCATTTGATTGTCAACAACGGCTCTTGCTTGCATTGATTTAAAACTGCCGATCCCATTGGAAACTGCGCTATAAGCAGCAAATAAAACGTATTTCAGCTCGGAAGAATTATGGACGATGATTGTTTCTTTCCCTGCACCGATTGAATCGCCGTCTAATGTAATATACGGAGTCCGGTTGGCGCTTCCCCTATCGCGGTAATACACTTTTCCTACTTCATCATTTTTTGTCACGTAAAAACAATATAAATCCAAATCCTTTTTACTATCCCATTCTAATGTGGCGATTACTTTATCCGTTTTTTTAATGGAAATAGCTTCTTTTTTCTTTAATGTAGCAATAATCGGTTTCACCACTTCAGGTTTTTCTTGTACGACTGGCACCTTTTCAACTACTGGTACCTGTTTGATTGGTTGTACCGGCTCTGCTTTTGTTTCGACTTCTATACCAAAGTTATGACATAAAGCTGCTAAACCGCCGTTAAATCCGCTTCCGATCGCATTTAATTTCCATTCTCCATTGTGTAAGTATAATTCTCCAACAACAATGGCTGTTTCACTTTTTAATTCTTCACCAAAGATAAAACTGAACATGGATTCTCCCGTTGTTTTATTCTTTACTTGTAAACTAGCTCGTGATACCTGACTAAAAGTATGTCCTCTTTGCTCCCCTTCATGAATGGTTAAGGTAAAGGCGATTTTTTGTACTTCCTTCGAAATCTTGTTTAATGCTATATGTATTTCATTTTGATTTCCGCTTGACGCTACATGGTTAACCGAACTATCTAGACTTACAGGCTGTCCGTAGAAGATAAAACTCTCATCATTTTTACATCGACCATTTCCTTCTAATAAAAAGGCTGCGCCATCAATTTCCATTTCTTTGTTTCCTGCAGTCCACTCTAACACGGCAATAAGTTCCGTTACATTTTTCCCCTTTGTAATATCCACTTTTTGACCCTTTAAAATGTTCAACAAATTTCCACCCTTTTTTCTTAAATATTCTGTTTCCATTATAACAGTACCATATTTTTTCTTGAAAAAGATATAAAATCCCTTATTATGAGTGACTGTAAATTTAGGATTCCCTCCGAGTGAATATTTTATATTCTAGAATTCAAGAAAAGAAATCTGTCCAATTATGATTCAATTTGATAGGTTTTGTCGGATCTATTGTTTATTTATTGGGAATCAATTATTCTATTTTAATATTACTAAATTAAAGAAGTGAGGAGTAAATCTATGCCTAAAAAAATTTCCTTATCTTTTATTGCTTTGCTGTTTGGTTTACTTACGATTGTAGGGAGTGCAACTGCCCAAACGGTTACCTATCATCCGTCTCTTGCACATAAAAATGGTGCGATGGCCTATGAACATATGAAATACTTAGCTTATGAAATTGGTCCGAGGGTAGCTGGTTCAGAAAATGAGAGATTGGCAGAGAATTATATTAAAGGTCAATTCGAACGGATTGAACTTGATACAACTGTACAAAATTTTAGCTATACAAGAAGAGGAACTACCATTACATCTTCAAACGTAGTTGCTTATAAGCCTGGCAAGTCAAGCAAACAAATTATCGTTGGTGCTCATTATGACTCTGTTTCAGTTGGTCGCGGTGTCGATGATAATGCATCCGGGGTTGGCATTCTATTAGAAGTTGCTGAGGTTTTGAAAAAAATTAATACCCCTTATGCTATTGTGTTTATAGCATTTGGTGCAGAAGAATCTGGTTTACGGGGATCAAACCACTATGCAAATAATATGAGTGAAGAAGAAATTGAAAACACGATTGGTATGATTAATATGGATAGTCTAGCTGTTGGGGATAAGATGTTTGTATATGGTAGTGCTGGGGAGGATGGATTCATCCGTGACCAAGCATTAAAAATCGCCAAAAAGAAAAAGTTAAATGTAGAAACAAATCCAGGTCTAAATCCTGATTATCCTGCTGGAACCACGGGTGATTGGAGTGATCATGCACCATTTAAAGCTAAAGGCATTCCCTATGGATATTTAGAAGCGACAAACTGGGAAATTGGTGATCTGGATGGTTACACACAAACGGTCAAACATGGTGGAGTTTGGCACTCCAAAAACGATACTCTCGAATTTATCGAGAAGGAATTTCCAGGAAGAATAGAGGAACATCTATCGACATTCAGTACATTATTAACGGATTTATTAATGTTTATGGATAAGACCAGCACTGCAAAATAAGATTCCTGTGTTTAGGTTCAAATATATTTAAGTCGACTTTAAGGTTTTTTCAAAGTTAAAGTCGGCTTTTTTTATTTGTTTTGTTATATTATGGAAGGATTTATTGCACATAGTAACAATGAAACTTATATGCTTTTTTTTCGTATATACATACAAGCATATTTTAGATGAAGATAACGAAATGGAAGGTTTTGATGAAAGTGGAATCTGCAGAATATTTGTTTGAGGAAAAGAAAAAGATTGAAGCATGGGAAAATGACCAGAAAGGATTATGGTTCTGGGAAAAAATTGGTCGGTTGCCTTTCCTTATGCTAGACAAAATAACACCAAAATTCATTCAGGATAAAATTGGTTTAGCCATTGATGAATTAGGCAGTTACATTCAGACGGGCGGACAATACTTGGTCAAAGAAGATACTATCCTAAAAAAGTTTAATCCTAACCATTCCTTATGGTCTGAAGGTCACAATCGCAATGATTTCTTTAGCAACCTTCCGATTAGCAAAATGGATGAAATTGCAGACGAAATAGGAAATTCGAGAACAAAATTAGCTACGATTCAGGGGGCAACAACGGGGATTGGCGGGATTTTTACCCTGGCGGTTGATATTCCTGTTCTTTTAGGCTTATCCCTTAAGGTTTTACAAGAAATATCTATATGCTATGGGTATGATCCTAATGAAAAATCAGAAAGAATATTCATTGTAAAATGTCTACAATTTACTTCCTCCGATATTGTCGGGAAAAAGGCGATTTTAGAGGAGCTTTCTGCGTACAATCAAGGCAATCAGAACAATCAAATGATTTCACAATTACAAGGATGGCGTGAAGTGGTTACCACTTATCGGGATTCGTTCGGCTGGAAAAAACTTTTTCAAATGATTCCGATTGCTGGAATTATTTTTGGTGCGGTTATTAATCGCTCGTCCATCGGTGATATTGCCGAGGCAGGAAAAATGTTATACAGAAAAAGAAGAATAGTCGAGCGTATTCATCAACTAGAATCGATATAGAGTGCTATGTAGAGTGCCAGGCATCATCCAAAGTGAGTAGGTACATACCTAACAGGTACGGTACCTACTCACTTTGGATAATAATGTGGATAAACCGAATGTGGATTAAAGTAATAATACAAGGGAGACCCTCCCTCGGATGATTAACTTTACCGTTTATCTTTTGTATGATAGTTTGGAAGGGTTATGACTTCGGCTTTTTCAATTTGACTTCAGCTTTCTTTACATCCTCTTCCACTCTGTATTTTACTATCTCGCTAATTAAATCATATGGTAACGGCTTTTCTATTGGAAATTGCACTGCACCTTTTGAGCTCTTAAAGTTCGATAACTTATGCTTAAAAGCAGCGATTCCACTAGGAGTTGGATAAAATCCTATATGATTTTTAAATGCAGCGAAATGCACTAGATTTCCATGTAAAGCAAATGTAGGCATTTGATAGCTTATCTTTTCAGTTGCATTTGGTGCCGATTCTTTTATCACTTTTCTTAACCTATTAAGTATCTCCTTAACCTCAGGAGGAAATTGTAAAATGTATTCATCAATTGTTTTATATGTAATTTTATTTACTTCCATGGTATTTCCTTTCTCTATTACAAATTTTATGTTTCTCAAGCATTAAAGAGTTCTAATCGTTCTTCTTATGTAAGTTCAATCGCTACTTCACACACATGCAACCATATACCAACGCCCTTTGAACATGATTATATCAAGTCTTTATCGTTATGGTCAAAAAAGCAACAAACTTTACGAAAACTGCCATATTAACAGGAGACTGAAAAAATATCAATTCCAAGCAAAACTAAAACAAAGCTAGGAATGGCTGAGAGCAAACACACATGAAACTACGCAAACTAATTGGAAGATGCCTAGCACTTTACTAGTGACATTTGGGAAGGAAAGACTCGATAACTAGAATCGTTATTTGCAGGATATGCTATCAAGTGAAAATAACGAGAAGAAAAACTAAAATTATTGGAGGAATCACAATGTCAACTCAAATCAAAATCACTCATACTTTCAATGCTCTACGTGATCTTGTGTTTAAGGCATTTACTGAATCAGAACAACTAAAGAACTGGTGGGGGCCAAAAGGATGGACGTTTGAGGTTTCTAAAGCAGATTTCCGTCAGGGTGGTGTCTTTCATTACAGCCAGAAACCTGCTGACGGCAACGTAATGTGGGTTAAATTTGTATACAGTGAAATTATTGCACCAGAGAAAATCGTTTACACTAGTTTCTTTTCCGATGAAGAAGGTAACACTGTACGTGCACCCTTTAACTCAAATTGGCCAATGGAAACCCTGAATACCATTACCTTCATCGAGGACCAAGGAAAAACAACCCTTACAATGATTGTGGTTCCCGTATCCCCAACTGAGGAAGAGATTAAAACCTTTGAGGATTCAAAAGAGATGGCTCAGGAAGGATATACCGGAACCTTTGATCAATTAGATGAATACCTAACAAAGGTAAACCATTAAAATAGCCGCAGCAAAAAACACCAACCACCGGTGTTTTTTGTTTTTTATAACCTATTAGGACACTTACTCCATATATTCTTTTCCTCAGTTTATGGAAATTCATGTTAAAATGAGATGATTGTTTTATTGTTTAATAAAAGTATTTTTTTCATAAAGGGTGATTCTTTTTATGGCTAGCAAACCAAAAATTCAAATTGTTGATAATAGTGAATTACGAAATCAGATTGGAAAAAGGAGTATTCCAAAGTGAAAAAAACTATCCTTGGTGCCGCTTTTATTATCATTATTAGTATAACCATTGCCACATTCTTTTTCGAACAGCACCCAGAATTAACTGGACCAGAATTGAATCAACGAAATGAAAAGCTTGACACACAAGAAGTAAAACCACCACAGCCGATTCCCCTACAGCCCATCTATATAGAAGATTCTATTGGATACTCTCTGCAAAACAATCAATTACAAATCACCTACAATAAAGGAATGGATTGGATTGTTGTCCCCGTTGATAAAGTGCAATTGTTTGCAGGAGAATATAATGGAAACGAGCAAGAACTTATTGAGAAAAGCTATATACTTACGCAAAATCGTGCCACTTTCTTATTTTCTGAGGGTGATAGAATTAAATTAATTTATTCTCTAAATCAAGGGAAAACATGGGAACATACTGTTGTTAGGGAGGAATATCTGCCCATCCGTTTCCGAAAAGTGGCCTTTTTAAATGAGTCCTTTGGTTATGTCATCATATCAGGTGACCGCACCATGTCACAAGAATGGAATGCTGTCTATCTAACGAAGGATGGCGGGAAACAATGGAAAGAAACGACTCATTCAAATGTCACAAGATTGATTTATGATGGTGGGTTTGTTGATGAAAACACTGGCTTTCTCTCCTTCGGCATCCTTAATCCAGTAGAACCAGATCTTCACGTTACACAAGATGGCGGGAACTCCTGGAGTCCAACAGTTGTTACTATTCCAGAGAAGTATCATCAAATCTTTGTGATGGCTGAAACTCCTTTTAAAGAAGAAGAACACTTGGCCGTTCATATCAATCAAGGACCTAATGGTGACTACCAGGGCGGAAAAGTGAAGGGAAAATTCATTTCCAACGATAACGGCAAAACGTGGGAGTTTTCCATGGAGGTATTACCAAATGAATCCGACTATTAATCAAAAGAAGAAAATTGGCGGCTGGTTGTTTTTTCTCTTTTCCATCATGCTCTTTTGTGCCCAAATGGGATACTTCTTTTTACAATCAAGATACAATGTGGAGTATACAGACAATCGAATTTTTTATCTGATTAACATCTTGATTCTTATCTCCCTTGTCCTTACCATTTTTCTACTGTTTACTGTAACTAAGAAGTGGAAAATGATTATCGTAAGTATCCTAGTGGTTCTTACTCTCCTGCTTGTGGGCCTGATGATAAACCATAGCAAAAGAATAAATCATATTATAAGTATCTCATCTGACTTCAAAAATGTCTTAGTCATAAAAGAAAACAGAGCAACCGGTCAGGCAAGCTATTATCGAACTTACTACGGAATATTTGCTCGTCCAAAGGAAATGTTTCCCTATCGGACAATTGGCGAGTTTAAGGTGAAATGGTTAGAGAAAGACATTGTAGCCGTTACCTACAAAGATTCTATCCATAGCATACACCAATATATTGGGACATATGGTGATCGTAATGAAGGCTCTTATTCCTATGTTGGTCCATCAATCCATGGGCAATGGCAAACGGAAAGCGTTCGACTTATCAGTGATTCTGAAGGAATTACAATTGACAATAACGGAGAAGTTGAAATTTATGACTGGAAAAACATTGTGCAATTTGGGACAATAGCAGTTGTTTTGATGAAAAATAATGAAGCCACTTTGATGAACAATAATGAAGCCGAATGGACAATAGCATTAAATGAAAACTTCAACAGTAACTCAAATGCCGCGATACCTCCCTCAGGTGAAATAACTTTATATAAAGCTACTATGGACATTATTGAGCCGTTAACGCTGGTATATGAGGGTGAGGCTGATGCTCAACCTAAGCAGTAGTTTTTTCCGTGGATAAATTATAAAGGGATGGTGCATTTCCACCATCCCCTTGCATTTATAGGACTATAGGTTTATCTAAATGAGACCCGTTCCCCTGTACCTTAATTTCGGTTTATTAAGTAGAAAACTATATTAATAATACCAATTACCAACAATGCACCGCCATTAATAAAAAGCCCCACCATTTGACTGATCCCATCTGTTTCAGTAAAAAACCACCAGATACTTGAACCTCCTAATATTAAACCAGGAATGACAAAAGAAATGAGCAATAGTTGACCCATTTTCTTTGTCTTTTTTAAAGAAAAATACCCAAAAACTGTTATTAACAGAGATAACCCGATAAAACCAAAGAATAAAACCAATTTCACAACTATCACTCCTAGTGTAATATTACACTAATTATAACAATATTACCCACCTTTAGGAATGCCCATTTTAAGCTTTCTTAAAAAATTTCTTTGTTATACAAAGTGATAAACAAAGCAAAGGGATGGTGCCTTCGCACATCCCTTTGCTTTACTAGAAAAATTCAATTATAGTGTTCATTTCGACGCCGTAGCAAGAGTAACTTCGGGTGATGTTACTTTGTCATAAAAATCTACAAATTTATCACGATCAGCGCTGTCACGGTAAGCCATGGCAACACGTGGATGTTCATTTAATACACCAGAAATCATGTAAGGAATAATATAGCCCCATTCCCACGTTTGACGCATTTCGAGCATGTGCTTTTCAATGATTCCAAGAACGGGTTTAATCTCATAGCTTGATTTTTGGATATAGCTAACTAATAGCTCTGTGTTACAGTTTCCTGCCGCACGTCCCATCCCATATACAGACGAGTCCATAAATGTTACTCCATTTCGATAAGCAGTTAAAGTATTAGCAAATGCTAGTTGCATGTTGTTGTGTGCATGAACTCCGAGCTGCTTATTTGGTATCATCGCTTGAAACTTTTTCACTTGATGCTCAATATCCGCAGGCTCTAAACTTCCAAAGGAATCCACGATATATACAACATCTACCGGGCTTTCCTTTACCAATTTGAATGCTTCAATCAGCTGAGTTTCCGGTACACTCGATAAAGCCATGATATTCAGCGACGTCTCATAGCCCAAATCATGGAACATTTGCACAAGCTCTAAACCTTTATCAACTTCACGGATATAGCATGCCACTCGAATCATATCTAAAGGACTATGTTCTCGCGGTAAAATATCATTTGGGTCTACACGTCCAATATCTACTAGTGCAGATAGCTTTGTGAATTTTTTCTCAGGAATGATTTCTTTAAGAAAATTATCGTCCAGAAACCTCCATGGATTAGGCTCGGTCGCATTAAGTAGCTTAGGGGAATTTTTGTAGCCAATCTCCATGTATTCTACACCGGCTGCACTTAAGCCATTATATAAGTCCTGAACAAATTCAACACTAAAATCCCAATTGTTAACCAAACCGCCATCTCGAATCGTACAGTCTATAATTTTGCTTCGATTTTGCATGTTGTATTTTCCCCCTGTTTTATCCAATATTTAATGATACGACTATTCCATTTTTACTTTTTCGCTTTTAAGTACTAAAGATTTCTTATAGTGTTTATATCACGGTTCATTAAATGATGTCAACCAATTTTCCGAAAATTCATTTATATATTACAGTGGAAAATCAGGGGCCTGTACTATTTTCTAATATCATTCTTATTAATGGATCCTTCATGTTGAAGAAGCCATTCTTTTCTCCACAATCCACCTGCATAACCTGTTAGTTTCCCGCTGCTGCCTATTATTCGGTGACAGGGTACGACAATAGTTAATTTATTTTTTCCGTTAGCACTTCCCACTGCTCTGACGGCCTTTTCATTCCCTATTGAAACAGCAATATCGCGATAGGATCCTGTTTGAGCGTAAGGTATGCTTGTTAAAGCATTCCATACCTTTTTCTGAAAATCAGTACCCTCTAAAAGAAACGGGATTGTAAAACTAGTTCGTTCCCCTTTAAAGTATTCATCCAGTTGGTCATAGCAATCTACTAGCACCTTTGGAAGATCATCTTTTTTGTTATGTACGGGTTTCTCTTGATCAGAAAACAGGATAGAGCAAATACCTTCATTCGTCCCTTCTATTTCAAGCACTCCAATCGGTGTTTGGTAATCTACTTTATATAATGCAATCACTGTTTTACCATTCCTTCCTATGTATTCTTCCATCTTCTACCTTTTCGTTTCACCAGCATTGATTAGTTAAATCCTCAAGTTCCTAATTTTAAATAAACTACCCCCGAAATAATAAAATCAATTATACCGAAGAGAGCAAATATTAATGCTATTTTTGTTCTAAAACTTCTGCCATCGGAGGTTTCTGTATGAAAATTTGCTCTTTGACGGTCTCCATCTACCCATGCCCCGACAAGAATGCCAGAAATAATAATACAGACAATCCCTGTAATTAGAAAAAATTGAAACACTAATACTCCCCCTTAATTTGTTACTTATATATTATAATACCTTTCGCAGCTAAAAGGTGTTTCCAAGGTAGAAAAAGGCATTAAGCACTGCTCAACACCTCTTTACAACTATATGAAAAGATTTGTATTTATTTTTGAGGCACTTCAACGATATTGCCGCTTTCGGTAATAAAAATGGCTTTTCGATTGGTGTAATCTTCAGTATCGTAGTAGATTCTTGTTAGAACAGGGAAATGACTAGTTTGGAGGTAAGCTGCAAGCTTTTCGATATTTTCATATACAGCTGCTTGTTCCTTCTCCGTTTTTCCAAACCAATCTTCCTTCAAAACAATCATTAATACACTTTGATATCCTGCATCATAATGAAGTGATTGGTAGGTTGGAATATTGGGTCCAACATCTTCTTCCAGTTGCCGGTCAACAGTAAACCTAGATTGAACTAAATCTGGAAATAACTCGAGAATGTAGTTTTTTAGCGGATCAGCGACGGGTGAATCCCATAACACAGCTGGATACAAATCAGCATATCCATTCTCTGTATCTGGTGAAACCGCAACCTCGAAATTTAAATTAGGATTCTGCTCAGAAGAAGCTACGGCATAATAGCCTGAACCAAGTGGATTATATCTGACCTTACGGATTGTAAAATCATCTTGATATTTTTCAGATAAATACGAAATCATTGCTTTTTTTTGCTCAGACTTGCCCCAAGGTGTCCCGTTAAATTGGGTATATACAAAAAAGACCACCAAAAGGAAAACAAAACTAACAATATACACTAATATCTTTCCAGCTTTCATGGTCATCACTCCTTCAAATATAGTTTATTCTGGACAGATTTTTTCTAAAACTACATTAATTCCAAACAATACTAAGGAGTTAATAACAAGAAGGGTAAAGAACCACGAGAACCGTCACCATGTTTCAAAATTGACAGGAAATTTACATTTATTCAATACCTGCTTAATATTTCTTGTTTATACTGCATGTATAAGGGATTGATTTTGGGAGGGAGTTGATTAGATGCTAGAGTTGATGATACGACTTGTCATTTTAATTCCAATCTGTACGGTCACCCCTTTGTAAAAGGAATATTCATTATTAACAGGATGGAATCTTTCCTATTACTTGTCTATATTCCACTTATTTTCCTCTAAGCCACGACCATTACAAACTCTTTTCCATCCTTCTTCTTTTTGAAAAGTTAACAATTCCCATAAGTAAACAGACCATTGAGAACGCCCAAACAACACCAGCAATCCCAAATTGAAGGGAGATTTCTTCAGAAGCCATTGGGTGGTTAAAATCAAAGGAAATTGCCTTTATAAAAAAATATATAGCTAAAGTGAAAAACAGAAAATGGGCTAATGTCCAGATATAAGCAGAGCTATTATTTTTATTTTTTATCCAAAGAAACAGGGTCGTTAAAATAACAATACCCATTACAATCGCGAAACCTCCGATCAACATACCCCTTACTTCTTGTTCTAATGGCATTATGCGCCTCCTCATACATATTTTTCTAATTTTAATTATAACAAAACGATGCCCTATTAGGCATCGTTTCAGCTATCACTATTTCTCACTTTTTCAATTCTTATTACTTCTTCTTCAATCGCACGCATGATGTCAAATGCTCCATCAGACTTGTTGGAGCATACTACAACCTTAATAGAAAGGTCAGGATAATAGGCAGAATGAAAGCTAACCCCGGGATCATATCCCATGATATGGTATTTCAGGATGCTGGTTCCTGTCTTTTTAATCCAAACCCCATAACCATAGAAACCATTTTCATTTACTTGCGTATGAATGGATAAAAGCATATTAGTCAACGTTTTACATAGTAGTCGGTGATTCAAAAGTGCATCCCAAAGCTTTGCCATGTCATTAACCGTTACAAATGCACCGCCATCTGCCCCACCTTTTACAGGCAGCGAATAAATATTTGTTTTCCATGAACCATCTGGTTGATCGATATAACCATAAGCTGTGTTAGGCGGCAGCGCATCAAATGAAAAATATCCTGAGTCAGTCATCTTTGCTTTATTGAAAATCTGCTTTTGGACGTAGTCAGAAAAATCCAGTTTGCTTACACTTTCAACTATTAATCCCAACAAAATATAACCCGCATTGTTGTAATGAAACTTTTCTCCAACCGGAGATTTCATCGGCTCGCTTTGGAAAAATGGTAGAAAATCGCTTCCCTTCCTAATGTGATACATAGGGGTATCAATCCACAATTCCTCAAAATCCTTCATTAGTTCCTCATCAAAATAATCTGGTATTCCTGACATGTGTATCAGCAAATGATGAACGGTTATATTTTCATCAAATCGTGGAAAATCAAGATCCAGACAATCAGTTATTTTAGAATTAAAAGATAGTTTTCCAGCCTCGACGAGTTGGCAAATGGCTATTGCAGTGAAAAGTTTGCATCCCGATGCAATTCCAAAGCGAGTCGCTGAATTATTTTTTAATTGTTCAGATCGATTAGCGTATCCAAAGCTGGTATCTACCAAAATATGATCCTTCTCTTCAACAAACACCGAGCCTGAAAAATCAACTTTCTTTTGAATATTTAAAATGACTTCTGGTAAATTGGAGTTCATTACTAATCACCTCTAAAATGTTTTTTCGTCTAATTCTCCTCTATATTAGTTCTAGAAAAACATTTTCCTTTAAATTTATGTTATTACAACTGTTATCCTAGTAACAATATTCATTACCTCTAATAACTTCATATTAAAGTAATGCACTAGTCCTAGAAATACTTTCCCCTGCACCAATTACTACCTTTATATCTTTTTGAATCAATGACAACCCAACACCTCTAATTATTCAAACTTCCTTTGTTTTCTCCAATTACCTATAATGGATGGAACTAGTTGTCATTAAATCTCCCCATCAATATAGTATTATAGTATATCCCGTCAGAGAGAATTTTGTCCCTTTTTAATATTCCTTCCACCTCAAAACCAAATTTTTTATACAATTCTATAGCTATATTATTGGTTTCAAGAACATTCAGTGTTATTTTTCCAATACCATTTGAGTCCGCCCAATGAATAGATTCTTTTAGAAGATTCTTTCCGATTCCATATCCCCAATATTCTTGTAAGACACAGACTCCAAACTCTACTTTATGTGATGTTCTTTTCAATTTGTTCCCTTCACATCTTGAAAAACCTACAATTCTTTCATTCACTTGGGCAACTAAAAATAGATTTTTACTACTTTCAGTATCCACTTTAATGATCTGTTTAAAGCCTGATTCATCTATGTAGTTCTCGCCTTTTACTCTATCTAAGTTTTCTGTTTCACCATCAATCTGCAATCTTAAATCAGACAAGTTTTTCGCATCTTTCTCAGTTGCAGACCTCACAATATAACGGAAATCATTAATAATAAATTCCTTTTGGTTAACTCTCAATCCAATTCCCTCCCATTAACCACTATTAAAACCAGATTATTCCGTCTATAATTATTATACAAGAATTCATATGTTGGGAGTAACATTTATTAAAACTAATTATCTCCCTTTTTTGTTACTATATATTGAAGCTTGAGAAATATCTTCCCTTTCTTCATGAATCTTATAGACAGTAATCGAAGGGAAATTACTAAAAGTTCTAACCATGGAGCTTCTATGATGACCGTAACCAAAGGATATTCCAATTAACGGTCAACATGGATACGTTATGATGAACGTAGACAACACAACTTTAGCTATAAACGTTATAATAGAATCAATAATTTAATTATAACCAACTAGTAGAAGGGAGAGCCAATTATGGTTCTGCATTTAGAAAATGTTTCAATGAGACGAGGAGAAACTTGGATATTAAAGGATATTAATTGGAAGATTGAAAAAGGGCAAAATTGGATCTTATTTGGACTAAACGGTGCTGGCAAAACCTCTCTTTTAAACTTGCTAAATGCATACACTTTTCCGACAAACGGGAAAGTAAGCGTTTTAGGAATGGAATTTGGAAAGACCTATCTTGCGGAACGGCTTCGAAAGCAAATTGGGTTTGTTTCCTCCGCTATTCAGGAAAAATTCCGCCCAGATGACAATGCCTTTGAAGTGGTATTAAGCGGTGCGTTCGCTTCCATCGGTCTTTATGAAACACCTACAGATGAAATAAGACAAAAGGCAATTACCTTACTTGAGAATCTTGGGTGTATCGAGTATGCCAATCGGAATTATGAAACACTATCCCATGGGGAAAAGCAACGGGTTCTGATTGCCCGTGCATTAATGGCGGATCCGGCGTTACTAATTCTCGATGAACCAACAAATGGATTAGATTTTATTGCAAGAGAGCAATTGTTGGAATCAATCGAGGATATTATGAAAACTCCGGACGCTCCTGCCATAATCTATGTAACTCACCATGTAGAAGAAATTTTACCACTATTCAACAAAACATTATTGCTTAAAGCTGGGCAAGTTTTTGCTTCTGGGGACACAAGCGAGATGATTTCCAGTGAACAGCTTTCCCGTTTTTTTGAACTTCCAGTTAGTGTCATTTGGAACAACAATCGCCCATTGCTATCTAAAGTACAAATGGTAGAAAAATAAATTAATAGGGGAATATTTTTCTATATCACAAGAACATTCCCCTTGCTACCCTTCACTCTTTCCCGATAATTTCTTTCACCAATTCACGATTACGCTTTTTGAAGATTTCGTTATGTGAAGAGACCATTGCGAATTTATTGGCATCAGGCTGGACGAACTGCTTTGCTTTATTCACGGCATTTGCGGCATCTTGAAAGGCCCCGGCAATTAAATTGACTTTCCCCTCGTAGGTTAAAATATCTCCTGCTGCATATATTCCCTCAATCGATGATTCACTTGTTGAATTTCCTTCTATATAAAAATCATTGACCATCTTAATATCCAAGGTACTATTTTTTAGCAGACTTGTATCTTGCTCATATCCATGGTTAATAATGACATCATCAATGTCTAAATATGTAATCTCGCCTGAAACTCGATCAGTTAGTTCAACCTGTTCGATGCTATCTTGACTTTCACTTGCGAGTAGTTTCGTTATCGATGTTTGTGGAAGACAAATAACAGAACTGTTTAGCAATTGAGATACCTGCGCTTCATGACCTGCTAGCGATTCTTTTCTAAAAGTAATAAAGATTTTTTTAGCAATTGACTCTAATTCATTTGCCCAATCAATCGCTGTATTTCCCCCACCAGAAATGATCAAGGTTTTATCTTTAAAATAGCTTAATGATTGTACCGTATAATGAATATTCGATACTTTAGAACGTTCCGCACCTTCCACTTCAAGTTTCTTAGATTGTAAGATTCCACTCCCTACAGCTACAATCACTGTTTTAGAATAATGTTTTTGACCTGATGCTGCTTGCAACACAAATATCCCCTCTTCATTGCGTGAGATGGTTTCAATTTTTTCATTCAAAACAACCTCCGGATGAAACGTTAATCCCTGCTTCACAAGCTTCTCAATCAATTTTGCACCAGTGATAGGTGTAAGCCCGCCAACATCCCAAATCATTTTTTCAGGATAGACATGTATTTTACCGCCTAATTTCGGTTGAAATTCAATAATTTTTGTTTTCATTTCCCGGAGTCCACTATAAAAAGTTGAATATAGACCCGCTGGTCCCCCGCCAATCACCGTCACATCAAATAATGCCTCGTGCTCCATTTAGCGCCAACTCCTATATCTAATTGTAATTGATTATCATTATCAATAAGATTAATTGATTTAAATCAATTTTTCAACAAGTAATTTTTCGAAAAATTCTGAGGCACACAAAAATCTTTAAATTGTGAAGGTTTTTTGGCAGAAAATCATTAAGCTAATCCTTTAAGATTCGTGAACTATTCTAAAACTCCCTTTTGTATGATTTATTTATTTTCTATATTCTAGTTGACTTTTAAAATGGTGGCATTTATATTTGAACACAGATTGATACTGATAATCATTATCAATCTGTGTTCGAAAAATAAAGGAGGTCCCCCCTATGGTTCGCCTATATACAGATGGTTTAAGTATTGGGTATGGTGAACGCTTAATACTCAAAAATCTCAGTGTTGATATTCCTGATAAAAAAATCACCACCATCATTGGGCCTAATGGCTGCGGTAAATCAACCTTGCTAAAGGCCATTACTCGTATCATCTCCCATCAATCAGGGACAGTCCTTTTAGACGGAAAGGATATTTCAAAAGAAAGTACAAAGATTCTTGCGAAAAAAATGGCTATCCTTCCGCAGACACCAGAAAGTGCTAGTGGATTAACGGTTGGGGAGCTTGTTTCCTATGGCCGCTTCCCTTATCAAAAAGGATTCGGCCGCTTAACAAAAAAAGATTTTGAAGTGATTGACTGGGCACTTGAGGTCACTGGAACAATGGAATTTAAGTATCGCACTGTCGATTCATTATCAGGCGGACAGCGCCAACGCGTCTGGATTGCGATGTCCCTATCTCAAGAAACGGAAATTATCTTTCTGGATGAACCGACTACCTACTTAGATATGGCCCATCAACTTGAAGTTTTAGAGCTTTTACAAAAATTAAATGGTGAACAGGAACGAACAATTGTCATGGTCCTCCATGATTTAAATCAAGCTGCCCGGTTTGCAGACTATATCATTGCCTTAAAGGATGGTGAAATCGTCAAAGCTGGATTGTGTGAAGAAGTTATCACCCATCACGTTCTGAAAGAGGTATTCCACATTGATGCCGAAATAGGACGGGATCCGCGAACAATGAAACCCATATGTATTACCTATAATCTATTAAAAGGAGAATCAACCAATGAAAAAAATACTGTTGCCCTTTATTCTGCTGTTAGTGTTAATTATTAGTGCTTGTACAAATGAGGCATCAACAAAAGAGGATAAACCTGCTCCTGATAAAAATGAACCGGAAACGATTACATATAAATCAGAAACTGGTCCAATTGAGGTACCAGCCAACCCGAAACGAGTTATTTTGCTCTCTGGATTTACTGGTAATGTCATAGATTTAGGAGTAAATATTGTTGGTGTTGATGTATGGTCTAAAAACAATCCAACCTTCGAAACAGAATTAAAAGAGGTTGAAGAGGTTTCTGATGAGAACTTAGAAAAAATTATTGAATTAGAACCAGATTTAATCATTGGATTATCCAATATTAAAAACATTGATAAGTTAAGTGAAATAGCCCCAACGGTTACTTACACATGGGGAAAAGTTGATTATTTAACTCAACACTTAGAAATTGGGAAACTATTAAATAAAGAAAAGGAAGCACAAGCCTGGGTTGAAGACTTCAAGAAGCAGGCAACTGCTGTTGGAAATGAAATTCGTGCAAAAATCGGCGAAGATGCAACCGTTTCAGTAATTGAAAGTTATGGTAAGGATCTTTATGTTTTCGGCGATAACTGGGCCCGTGGAACCGAAATCTTGTATCAAGCAATGAAACTGAAAATGCCTGAAAAAGTAAAAGAAGTGGCTTTATCGACAGGGTATTATACTTTATCTGCAGAAGTACTGCCAGAGTATGCTGGAGATTATATTGTCTTGAGTAAATACTCCGATGCGGATACTTCCTTCCAAGAAACCGAAACATATAAGAATATTCCTGCAGTTAAAAACAAACATGTTTTTGAATTTAATGGGAATGGTTCTTCGTTCAGTGACCCTGTCACACTTGAAAAACAACTTAAATTCTTTAAAGAATCATTTCTAGGAAACTAAAAATCAAGGGGAATTCTATGAAAGAAAAGATGAGATGAGAGACTGATATGATGACAGAAAAACAAAAATTTATTCCATTTGGATACAAACTTTTAGCTGGTATTTTTGTATTTGTTGGTATGTTTGTAATCGCGATGGTTATTGGTGCAGCGAATATCACCTTTCAGGATGTGTGGCTCGCCCTCTTTTCTATTAAAGACGGTGATAAAATTTCCATTATCCGAGAAATTCGCTTGCCCCGAGAAATCGCAGCAATTGCAGTAGGAGCAGCATTATCCGTTGCTGGTGCCATTATGCAAGGAATCACAAGGAACCCGCTTGCTGACCCTGGTTTACTTGGATTAACTGCAGGTGCCAATGCCGCACTGGCAATCACTATTGCTTTCCTTCCTTCAGCAAATTACATCATTATTACGATTACCTGCTTTATCGGGGCTGCGGTAGGAACCATGATGGTTTTTGGTATCGGTGCAATAAAAAAAGGTGGCTTTTCTCCCCTTCGTATAATATTAGCAGGAGCGGCTGTGTCAGCTTTTTTATATGCTATTGCAGAAGGAATTGGAATTTTCTTTAAGATATCAAAGAATGTCTCGATGTGGACGGCAGGCGGAATGATAGGAACATCCTGGGGACAGCTTCAAATCATTGTTCCATTTATCGTGGTAGGTATTATCATCTCACTTTGCCTCTCCCGTCAGCTCACCATTTTAAGCTTAAATGAAGAAGTAGCTGTTGGATTAGGGCAAAAAACAACACAAATTAAGGGGATTCTCTTTATAGTCATTATCCTCCTTGCTGGTGCCTCGGTTGCACTGGTCGGAAATATGGCATTCATCGGTTTAATGGTTCCCCATGTAGTTAGAGCAATGGTGGGAACTGATTACCGATATATTCTTCCAATGTCGGCAATTTCGGGTGCCACGTTTATGCTTTTTGCCGATACACTTGGCAGGACGATCAATTCTCCCTTTGAAACACCCGTTGCTGCTCTCTTGGCTACCATAGGGTTACCATTCTTCCTAGTCATCGTCCGTAAAGGAGGTAAGGCATTCTCATGATACACCCATCATTAATAAAAAAACAACGATTAATCTTAGTTAGTATTTTTACCCTTATCCTCGTAACCATTGTGGTTGGAATGGGAATCGGCTACTCTACAGTATCCTATGACAGACTTATCCCGACAATAATCGGTCAAGGAACATTCAAAGAGGAATTTGTACTATTCTCGGTTCGTTTACCGCGAATGATCATTACCTTGTTAGCCGGTATGGCCCTTGCGTTATCAGGGTCTATTTTACAGGGAATCACTCGAAATGATTTGGCTGACCCTGGTATTATTGGGATCAATGCCGGGGCAGGTGTTGCCGTAACTGTATTCTTTTTGTTTTTCCCGATTGAAGCCGGCACTTTCGTCTACATGCTTCCCCTTGCCGCTTTTGCTGGTGCTTTACTTACTGTATTTTTCATCTATCTCTTTTCTTATAAAAAAGATACTGGTTTACAACCCGTTAGATTAGTATTAATTGGAATTGGATTTTCAATGGCACTTTCGGGAGCAATGATTGTTCTCATTTCCTCAGCAGAACGAGCAAAAGTAGATTTTATTGCGAAGTGGTTAGCGGGTAATATATGGGGCACGGATTGGCCCTTCATCTGGGCACTTCTTCCTTGGTTAGTAATTTTGATACCTTTCACCTTATATAAAGCTAATCGGTTAAACCTTCTCGGACTAAGTGAATCTGTGGCAATTGGTGTCGGTGTATCTATTGAGAAAGAACGGATTGTCTTATTGATAGCAGCCGTTGCCCTAGCAGCTTCCGCAGTTTCGGTTACTGGGCAAATTTCATTTATTGGATTATTGGGTCCCCATATTGCCAAAGCACTAGTGGGACCTAGAAATCAACTATTTATTCCCGTTGCTATTCTCATTGGAGGGTTTCTATTAGTATTCGCCGACACCATCGGACGTAATATCGTTGAACCAGCAGGCATCCCAGCAGGAATAATGGTTGCATTAATCGGTGCTCCCTACTTTATGTATTTACTATTGAAAAAATGACATTTGGTGCCTGTCACCAAATGTCAACTTCTTTACTATAGGTGTGTAGATATTTACTACAAAATCCTTTGTACTTACTACATAATTACAGTGACTTACGACAAATTTCAGAACCTTTTCTACTGGTCCTCATCATTTTGCGAATTCTTTCAATTGTTTCATGTACTTGCATACCAAATCTTTCTAATAGTTTGCGAGAGACTATCAAATCCCTTTCCGGCACAGTTTCTTTCCATGAAACCCTTCTTCATCGACCCAAATCCCAATCTGGCTCCTTGTTCGGTCGATGAAACACTTCTTCATCGACCCAATTCCATCTCTGGCACCAGTTTCGGTCGATGAAACCCTTCTACCATGACCCATTTCCCACTTTGGCACCAGTTTATCGGCCAAGGAACCTCTCTTAAATTAATACATTCCTTGGATGGATAGAAAAATACATATTACTGCCATGGAATATAAAACAATAGAGGCTAAATGACTTTTTCTCATTTTAAAGCCACAAGTAAGGAAAAAGGCAGCAGCAGCTAATTTTGAAAAACCTTGAAGATAGGTATTTTCCGAAAAAAATGAGCTACTAAAAATAATAGAACACAACAAAGTTGATACAATTAATACCTTAAACCACATAGGCTCTTTTAGGAATTGCATTATCATAAACTTTATCCAATGCATAAGATAACTCCCTTCATGAATTATACGATTCAATTTTTTGAAATTGATGATAATTTTATGACATTCTCTCCAAGTTCGTAATGTGTCTCATTTTAGACACAGTGAATGAAATATTTCTATGCTATTCTAAATTTATATACTTTAATATATTATGATATTCCTTGGAGGGTTATTTATGAGCTGTGGTTGTGCATCAAGTTTAAAGGATGGAAAAGACATCGTTGATCATGTGACAAGTAAGGGAAAAGCAAGCTTTGCACCAACAGTGGAGCACGAAATCAGCTGTGAATGTGGTGAAATCTTTACATTAAAAACCGTTATTATGAACTGCCCAAAATGTGAAATGACATATGCTGTAACACCATGTGGGTCAGATGATAGTAGAAATATTAAGCTCGCTGGCATAAAATACGCTTAATACAATAATTATGAAGCCTGTATCTAATACCCTAGATACAGGCTTTTGTTTACATAAATGGTAATTAGTTTGATTAATTATTTATCTGAGGTATGCTTGAAAAAAGGAGGGATACAATTATGAATACGCTAAAGAAAAGTCTAAGGACCTGCAGTAAGGGTCACAAATACTATAAAAGTAGTGATTGCCCTACCTGCCCGAAATGTGAGCAAGAGCGGATACCTGAAAATGATTTCCTTACACAACTTTCGGCACCAGCCAGAAGAGCACTAGAAAACAATGGGATAACTTCTGTTCAGCAGCTATCAAACTATAGTGAGAAGGAAATTTTAACATTTCACGGTATGGGACCAGCTTCTTTACCTAAACTTAGAACAGCATTACAGAAAAATGGATTAACATTCAAATCAAGCAACTAATCGTCTGGTTGCTTGATTTGAATGCTACACAAATGCATTTCCACTTTCACTACATGCAAACCTCAAAGTACACTCTGGTTCGAATCTCCGAAATATGAATGGTTTGAAGTGTACGCTACCCAACAAGGCTTCAAGCTTAATGAAATCTTAAGGTAATCTCTGATTACCTCGCTAAAACAATAACGATAATAATAAAAAAATCACGAGCGATAGTAGAGGCTCGTGATTTTTCATGATTGATAATTAGTGTGAATGTCTTTCGACTCTCTGCTTACGGATGGCGTGGATAACAAATGTAGCAAGAAAAGCAACGACCATGATGATAATGAAAATTTCATTTGGAATATGAATGTCAACAAGTGTTAGGCCCATTTTAACCGCGATAAATGTAATCAATACGTATGCAGTCGTTTCAAGTTCTGGTACTCTGTTCATTAAAGTTATGAAGAAGGTTGCCACTCCCCGCATCATTAATATACCAATCATACCACCTAGTAATATTACCCAAACTTTTTCTGAAACAGCAAGTGCTGTCAGAATACTATCTACAGAGAAAGCTAAATCCATGATTTCTAAACTAATAACCGTTGCCCAAAACACACCAAAGGTTTTCACTAACCAGCCTTTTGGAGCACGATCTTTCTCGTCATCAACATCCTCCTTACTTTTTAGTTTTTCTCTAAAGAAGCTTACAGCAAGCCACAATAGGTACAATGCTCCAATCAACTTAATAAACCATAACTTAATAAGGAAGGTTCCAAGTCCGATGAAAATAAAACGGAATAAATATGCTCCCCATAAACCATAGACCAAAGCCTTCTTTTGTTGATGCTTTGGTAAGGGCTTTACAAAAGCAGACAACACTAAGGCATTATCTGCTGATAAGATGCACTCCAGTACGGCTAAAGAAAGAATTAATCCCCATGCTTCTGAGGAGGTTAATACCTCTGCCCACATTTGCCAATCTAACATAGAAGCATAGGTTGAAATTATCTCATCCCACATTTTTCATTTCTCCTCTGATTTTAATTTAACCCTTACAAACTTCTAATTTTTTCTAACAGGTCATTCATTTTCTTTAGACCATTAATGATCTCATATAGGGATTCATCCGTTTCCCCCTTAATAGAGATTAAAATTTTCTCTATCAACTCTTGATTAATCTCTTTTACCACACTATTTCCTTTTTCTGAAAGAATTAACTTTACAACCCGCTCGTCCTCTTCGTCTCTTACTCGTTCTAAGAAACCTTTGGTTCCAAGCTTTTTACACATCGTAGATATATTAGTCCCAGCAATATTTAACCTACTAGCTAAACTACCAATGGTATGTGAACCATGTTGATGTATTTCCACAAGTATTCTCCCTTGTAGCATAGTTACCCCATGTTGTTCACATAGTGAAGTAATGACCATATTCGTATTTTCACCAATTTTTCGCGTATAATCCCATAGATTGTTTTTAAAATCTGTTACTTCCATCATTTCCCTCCGTATTTTACTATTAATCATATTATATATAGATTATATATAATATACATTATAGTATTATTTTTAAAAAACACAAATACAATGTATTTAATTCCCCATAAACAGGAAAAAGGTTAACCAATTATCAGGTAACCTTATTAATCACTTGTATTTTTTTCTACTTTCGTACGTTGTTGATTTTATCCTAACAGGATAGCCCACATGTACATTTATTTTTTCCAAAATACAAGGAATATGCCGCAGGGAATTCTTGATTGACCCTTTGAACTTCCATAGCAAACTCCTCCTCTGATTTAGGTGCAGGTAATAATCGATCTGCTTTTTCATGGGTATCGATGTTAGCACCAGGCGGAACAAAACTGTTTGGTTTAAGTTCTACCCCATTTGTCACTACTGCGCATGAAGAAATAAAGCAACCCTCCAATATCCGAGCATTATAAACAATTGCTTTAAAGCCAATAAAAACATTGTCACCTACCTGACATGGCCCATGAATTAATGACCCATGGGCACAAGATACTCCGTTTCCAATATATACGGAGTACCACTTATTGTCCTTCTCCACATACTTATTTTTCAACCCATGAAGAATTACCCCATCCTGTAAATTACTATTACTCCCAATATAAAAGGGTGTACCTTCATCTGCGCGAATACTAACAAATGGACCCACATAGGTATTATTTTGAACCGTGACATCCCCTACAATATAAGTAAAGGGACTTAAGAATGCATTATTATGGATTCGTGGAAACCTTGGATAAGGATTTACCGACGTTGGGGGATTGTAACCAACATAGTAACTGTAAATATTCATTGGCCATTGGTTACCCGGTTCATTCCACATAATAAAGACTCCTTTCATTATGCAACCATGTTAATTTCTTCATATTACATATACGTAAGAAATTTCAGTTCATACCAATGCCAAAGTATTTATCCGAAGTTAGAGATACAAATGAATAGGAAAAAGGTTAACCAATTACCGGTTAGCCTTTTTAATCACTTGAACTTCTTTCCATTTTCGTACGCTGTTAATAAACCAAATTCTTGTGCAGTCTTCTAAATCGGAAACGGATATAATTTTTTCATGAATTCCGCCTGTATTAATTAGTCTTTCACGGAAGGTACCTGCTAATAAACCGCTGCAAACTGGGGGTGTCCATAAATATCCATCCATTTCCACGACTACATTGCCATTAGTAAATTCCGTCAACTCTCCGTCTTCATTCCAAAGCAACACATCGAAAACATCCTCAGGCTTTCGTTTCTGAAATTTAGTATATATTTCCCGATTCGTCGTTTTATGGTATAAGAATGGATTATCCTTATCTATCGGCTCCTCAGCAAGGACCACTTTCAAAGTTGTTTCTTGAAGGGTAATAGGCTGACTTTCTATCGTCATATCCCCGTCTTTTGCCGCGAGGAGACGCACCTTGTACACACCAATACTATTTTCACCTGAAAATTCATGTAAGGCTCTTTTAACATCATTTAACTGAAAATCAAAATATTGAGCAGAATTTTCAAGGCGTGTTAGGTGTTCGTCAAGTAAAAAATAGCAGCCATTTTCTAAAAGCAAACTTTCGAGCAACTGGAATTTCACAGGCTCCTCCTCGAGTAACTTTGCTTTTGTAAGGATTTCATGATATTCCCCTTCTGTCGTAGAATCCCAGGTAATCCCGCCTCCAACACCATAAACCACGTCTCCAGATTTATGCTCAAGCACTACAGTCCTAATCGGTACATTAAAAATCGCTTCCATATTTGGTGTTATATACCCAATGGCACCACAATAGACTTCACGCGGCGCCGTTTCTAAGTCCGTGATGATATTCATCGTACTAATCTTAGGTGCGCCAGTAATTGACCCGCATGGAAACAGTGCTTTAAAAATATCAACTAGTTGCGTATGTTCAGATACCTTTGCAGTAATCGTTGAGGTCATTTGATGGACCGTTGGATACTGCTCAATTTCAAAAAGCTTTTCAACGGTTACCGTCGAGGGTTCCGCAATCATACCTAAATCATTCCTCAGCAAATCGACGATCATAACATTTTCTGACCGGTTTTTTTCCGAGTGGTAGAGCTCTTTGGCATTTTCACTATCCTCTGCAAACGATTTTCCTCTTTTGGTTGTTCCTTTCATCGGTCGGGTGGTAATTTGGTCGCCTTCTAAGTGGAAAAATAGTTCAGGTGATGCAGACAAAATACTATGATCCCCCGTATTGATATACGCACAATAATTGGAGGCTTGTGCTTTTTTCAATCTATTGAAAAAAGATACCTCATCCCCTTCAAATTGTGAAGTTAAGCGGATCGTATAATTTGTTTGATAGGTATCACCGTTCTCAATCAATTGTTTAATAGTCCTAATTGATTGATTGTACTCGTCCCTGCTAACAGATGGTTTCCATTCTGTTACCTTAAATTCCCCAGTACTAGTAAGCGGTTGAAGCGCTGGCTCTGAAAAAATACCAAACCATAATAACGGCATCGTACCTCCTTCGCTAACCCGATAAGCCGAATCAAAGGCAGGAGCACTTTCATAGGATAAAAATCCTGCAGCATAATACCCGCTATCCACTGCCTCCTGAATAAGTTTCAGACTGGGCAACACTTCCTCCACGGTTTGAGCAATAATCACCTTATACGGATCCTGAAAAGTAAATGGTGTTATTTTATCTTTAGAATTGGAATATTCAAATGATAAGAGTGCGTGTTTATGTTTCATGTTGTTTGTTTTCATCCCTAAATTCCTTTAATTTTTGGTTCTGTTAAACTTGGCTGTTGATTTCCGCTCCAGGCGCTATGCTTTCCGCGGGCGTGCCGGGGAGCCTCCTCGGCGCCGTACTCCCGCAGGAGTCAAGCGACTTCCGCTCCAATCAACAGAGTTATAAATCAACAATGACCTTTAACAGAGCCTAATTTTTAATAAGTTTCTAAAACGATCTTAATGATCCCGGTTCACAAAATAATTTAATAGATGCTTCAGAAAAGTGGTGTTGCGCGGGACATCCTGCAACACTTCTATTGCAAGACAATAATGTTCCCACATCGCTTTTCTGGCCCCATCAGGACCAAGGATTGAAACAAAGGTCGTATTGTTGTTTTCAGCATCTTTTCCAAGAGGCTTTCCAAGTAAGGCTTGATTCCCTTCAACATCTAATACATCATCCTTAATTTGAAAAGCAATGCCCGCATGGTAGGCAAATTTTTTTAAAGCTTTGATTTCTAAACTTTTAGCATCAGCGAGAATGGCAGGCATTAGGAGTGACGCCTCGAATGCTTTTCCCGTTTTATAAAAGCTCATCATATTTAATTGTTCAAGGGTCATTTGTTTGCCTTTGGAATTCAGGTCCATCGCCTGTCCCTTGCACATATCTTCTGTCACTTGTGCTGAATATTGAATCAAGCTTAGCACCGTTTTCGGGTCAAACTGATCAAGAGATGCTTGTTCCTCGATCGCCTTTTGAGTTAGGAAGAGTCCAGTAAGCTCAGCTACGCCCATGTTATAAATCTCATGCAGGGTTGGACGCCCCCTGCGGATGGAAGCATTATCCTGTGATGGCAAATCATCGAAAATTAGCGAAGCGGTATGCATATATTCCAAGGATCTCAAGAGCGGAACGATTGCTGAACTATTTAATCCATATTCATTAACACCCATAACCCAAGTCATTATTGGCCTTAATCGCTTTCCATCGCCTTCTAAACTGTAGTTTGCGGCGTCTATGATTGGGTCTTTCATCAAAGGAATATTATCTATTTTAGGGATAGTTAAGCTAGAATTTATTTCAATACGGACATTTTCAATCATCTCAGTAAATTCTTCCCGCTCTATCCGTTCATTTTTAAGGTTTGTAATCATATGGTCCCGAAGCAGTTTATCAAAAAAATCCACATCATCTGCTTTTTGAACCATTTTTTGAAGAATCCGGTTAAACTTAGAATTACCAGTAGCAAATATATCCATAACTTCTTTGTACTTTTTCGTTCCCATTCGTTCTTTAAATCGTTTCAGACCGTTGAACGCTCGATCTAGAATCACCTCACAAGTCTTGCTATCAGAGTGGTATACATGATGGATCAAATTGGAGATAACTGTCCAGTATAGTTCAAAAGGGTTAATAAGGTCTGAACGTTTATCATGATATTTCAAGTAATATGTATAAGGTGTTACCGCACCATCCTTCATGTCATCAAACATATCTGCAAAATCATCCGCTAGCTGGTTGTAGATGCCATAATAAAAGGAACGCTCGTCAAAGCCTTCATCCTTAGGTGCACTAATTACCGAACGGACAATTAAGCGGGAGGATGAAGATTTTAAAATGATCGGGATGTAAATCTCTTCATTAGTGTAAGCTGCATTTGATAAACTCTTTGCACGATCTACTTCCTGGGCATTAAAAAATACATAAGATTGCTCGGAAAAATTTTCCCTTGTCTCTTGCCGTTGGTGGTTATTAATATACTCATAGGCCTCTTTTAATTCCGAATGAATAAACCTGATTAACTCCTTGTTATTTCCAGTCCACTCGCCAAGTGCAGGAACAGACCCGGTAATTAGTGTGGTCCTTATCAAATCGGAATATTGCCTTTCCTCGTTAGCAGATAATATTTTGGCATCAAGAAGATCATCAATAAAGGGGTAGGTCAAACCATAGGAATAACCCAGCCTAATCGCTTCATCAAGTTTCTGAGTACGTACTTCAGGGGGTGTCTTATCACCCAGCTCTTCAATCTGATGCATGATTACCCCACCGATGATTTTAATTAGTTTCCGCTGGGCATGATCAGCATCCATCCCCTTTGGAATATTCGAGGCTACCATCTTAAGTTTGTTTACCACCCAGATCATTGAGCTTTCAATGCCGTCCTTCTGGGCTAACCTGTATAACCCAACCATGCTAAACGGCTCTGTTTTGTTTCCTCGTTGAGTTAAATTACCTTTTAAGCTATCTACAAAACGATGAATACTTGCCTTTGTCTCATCTGAGTCCAGTGCTTTCCCCAGATCACGCATGAAAATATATGAGATGCTTCTGTCTAGGTAATTATCAAGTTTCCCTGTGTAATCCAGCCATTGGAGATAATTGTGATACCCTTGAGAGCTCGGCTTCCTCTTTCCACTTGAAAAAAGGGATAAAAATGAATGATGAATATGGTTGTGCTTCCAAGATTGAATATCTTTTGTTAGGGTAGTCACGTAGGTCTTTTGCAAAAGCTGCTCATAAAGTGATTTAAAATAATGCTCTGCCTTCTGTTCAGCCAGCTGATAACTAGTGTCAGCATTTTTACTTAATTCATCATTCATATAATAATTACCTCAACTTATTATTCTCTTTGAAATTTTCCCGAATTTATGATTAGTATTCCAAGCATACACTTAAAACTATCAAAATATATTTAGTTTTAGTACTAAATTAACGGCATTTTTTGATATTTTTATTCTACCATGTAAGAAACAACAAAAAAACCTTCTACTAGTGTAGAAGGTGATTGAGAGTAAATGAAAAAAAGTGTTATCTGGAAAAATAGCTTACAAATTAAACCGTTACTAACAATTCTTCTGATGTTTCTTTTTTAGTGACAATGGATTCAAGAACAAAAGCTTTTTCAAATCCGTCTTTTATTGCATTTGTAATCGAGCCAGGATTGATTGCATCACCTATAACAAAAACATTATCAAAATTTTTAAGAAATAACTCTTCCAGAGGATTGTAGGATTGTGTTCCCATGGAGAACACCACATGATCAACTTCAAGTTCTGATTGTTTACCAAACTCATCCTCGACTAATACAGAATTTGATAGGATTTTTGCTACTTGATGGCCTTCGATGACCTCAACATTTGCCTTTTTCAAACGATTTACAATCGTCATTCTTGTGTGAGGGGTAACTTTGTTACCCGTCTCCGTTGGTACCTCAACTAATGTCACATCATTTCCCTGTCTAGCAAGCTGACTGACAACACTATAACAAACCATTCCACTGCCAATTACTACAATTTTTTGATTTGAAAAGGACTTACGTTTTAATAAGACATCTTCATAATCACAAACATTTGTAAGATTATTTCCTTCTATTTCTGGAATTATTGGTTTTGCACCCGTTGCTAAGAATACAGCATATGGATTTAGTGATTTTATCATTTCAACGGAGGCTTCTGTATTTAAACGAACATCTACATTTAGCCGTTCCATTTCGTTTCTATGATATTCAATCATCCAGTTCATTTTTTCCTTAGCTAATGGTGCCGTCACAAGATTCAATTGTCCTGCAAGCTTGTTATCTTTCTCAAAAATGGTTACATTATATCCTTTTAATGTAAGAACCCTAGCGGTTTCCATTCCTCCTGGTCCGCCTCCAACGATTGCCACATTGCGTTTATCCTCAATTTGTTTGAATTCCGTAAACTCTAGTTCCCGTCCTGTTCTAACATTGATCGCGCAATTAACATGGGCACCTGCCCTTGTACATTGCAGGCAGCAAATACACTTCCTAATTTCTTTTTCACGACCTTCAAATGCTTTCTTTGCCCATTCTGGATCTGCGAGGTGTGTACGACCCATTGCTATAAAGTCGGCTTTGCCATCTGTAAGGATTTTGTCGGCAAACTCCGGTTCACGTATAACGCCTACCGTAATTACAGGGATAGAGACTTCTTTCTTAATTGCCTCGGCAAGATAAACTCTCCAACCTTGTTCGTAGAGCATAGATTCGATCATTTTTTCCATAGAGTTATAGTTTCCGCAGCTAGCGTGAAGGGCATCCACACCTATTTTTTCTAAATATCGGCTGACTTCTTTGCTCAAAGGAATATCCATTCCACCTTCTTCGAATTCGTCTACGCTAAGTCGAATCGAAACAGGGAAATCCTCGCCGCATTTTTCTTTAATACCTCGTACGATTTCCTCGACAAATCTCATTCTGTTTTCAAAGCTGCCGCCGTATTCATCTGTACGTAAATTTGTATTAGGGCTTAAGAACTGGTTAATTAGGTAGCCGTGGGCACCATGGAGCTCAACACCATCTATACCAGCCCGCTGACATCTAACTGCACCCATAACAAATTTGTTAACGATTTCTTTTACTTCAACGTTAGTTAGCTCTCTTGGTTCTTCTCCAATTGCTGCACAAGTTACAGCGCTTGGCGCTACGATTTGTTTACCATCTAGTAATGCGGAAGTGGTTTCTCTTCCTGGATGCTGAAGCTGCACAAATATTTTCGCACCATATTTATGTACTGCATTAGCTAATCGATGAATTCCTGGTATGAAACGATCTTCATCTATTCTTAATTGATTAGCGGCTGCCTTCCCTAGCTTATAATCGATGGAAGTATATTCCACAATAATTAACCCTGTACCGCCTTTTGCCCTTTCTTCATAATAGGCAATTTGATGATCCGTAACTTCACCATTGGGACCAGCCAAGTTGGTTCCCATTGCTGGCATAATAATTCTGTTTTTCAAAGTTAATTTGCCAATGTTTCCTTTTTCAAATAAATGACTGTACTTCAAATAAATCCCTCCTTTTATTTGTTAAACATTTCACAAACTATTGTAAAAAAAATAATACCCATATTTATTATAAGCCACCAATACAGCCATATTTTTGTATAGAAGTGACAAATATGGCAAATAAGGTGACAGGCACCACAAAAAAAGGCGACTCAGAATTGGTCGTTTGTAACGATTTTCTGAGTCACCAGCTTCATAATCTTCTTATGTCATTAATAAAAGCTGCAACGGCTTCCTCTTTTGTTGCCCAAGAAGTGACAAGGCGGATAGCTGCGTAATCTGCATCAACCTTTTCCCAAATGTGAAAGGCATATTTACTTTGTAATTCAGTAATGATTGCATTAGGGAGTATCGGAAAGATTTGATTAGAAGGTGAATGAGTTAGAAATGTATAATTCTCTTTGACTAATTCATTTTTTAGCAGATCAGCCATTTTATTGGCGTGAAAGGCTATTTCAAAGAAAAGGTTGTCACGGAAAAGCTCAAGAAACTGAATTCCCAATAATCTTCCCTTTGCTAACAGCCCGCCCTTTTGCTTTATATGATAGCGAAAATCCTCTTTAAGACTTTCAAGGCAAATAACTAATGCCTCACCTAAGAGAGCTCCATTCTTAGTTCCACCAATATAGAAGGCATCTACAAGTGCTGAGATTTCGCTTAATGTAAGATCACTTTCTTCCGAACATAATGCTGAACCTAATCTTGCGCCATCCATATACAAATAAAGATTATTCTTTCGGCAAAAATCACTTAACTGTTCAAGTTCATTTTTATAATAAATGGTCCCTATTTCTGTAGAGTTCGATATGTATACCAATTTCGGTTTTACCATATGCTCATCGGTATGAAGATCGAGAACAGCTTGAATGTCGGTAGGAGATAGTTTGCCGTTGTCTACAGCAACCGATAATATTTTATGTCCAGTTGCCTCAATCGCACCTGTCTCATGCCCGAGAATATGTCCCGTACTCGCTGCAATTGCAGCCTCATGAGGTCTTAAGAAAGCAGAAATTGCGGTAAGATTTGTTTGCGTCCCACCTGATAAAAGGTGGATATCAACGTCCGTCCGGCCAATTTTTTGTTTTAATAGATCGATTGCTTCGCGGGAGAATTGATCTTCCCCATAGCCCTCGTCCTGCACTAAGTTGGATTCTAGTAAAGCATTCAATATTCTAGGATGTGCGCCCTCACTGTAATCATTCTTAAAGCTGTACATTGGATTTCCCCCGAATCTATATTTTTTTCATCATACCATAGCAAATGAATTCAAAAAACTAAAATAAATAGGAACATGGTAAAACCTATTTCCACCATTTTAATACAGGCATAGAAAATGCATACTCATTTCAATTACTTAAACTGCCTTCAAAAAAGCGGTTGATTTCCCTCATAAATTCAACATCAAGTTCACTCGTTTTAAATTTATCTACGCCCTCATAAAACTCTGCTTTAATATCCTTTGGTATATTCTCATTGTACCTTTCAAAAAGCACTTTGTATTCTTCGTTTTTTTTATTAATATATTTACTTGCCGCATCGGAAACAAATAAATTATTATGACCATTATGGTTTTCTTCACTAATTGTTTTAGTCTTAGCAAGATGATTTGTAATATCACCCTTATGTGCTATGATACTTGATCCATCATAGGATATGGATTCATCTTTGTCCCCATGGATAATTAGGACTGCAGTATCCGTATTGTTTATTCCATCTACCGCTGTCATCCTGGCCGTACGACCAAAAAGCATGTTCTGATATATCCATAAAAAAGGATACTCTACATAGGAAAAAAATCCCATCATATTATCTGCTTGTTCTAGTAGGAATTCCGATGGAGAATTGAATCCTGAAATGCTTGCAACTGCTGAAATATCATGGTTACCATTCAATATTGCGGTAACGGCATAACCACCCCAGCTGTGTCCGTATAGCATAATAGGTAGATTGATTAATCTGTTATTACTTTTTATGTAAGTCAAAGCAGCATCTAAATCGATCACGGATTGCGGAAGACCGATGGTGCCTTCTCCCTCACTCTCATGGCTACCAGTACCATCAAAAGAGAATACGCGCCAACCGTTATCTACAAAATACATTGTTTCCGCCAGATAGTTTTCTGCACCTTCTCCAAGTCCATGAGCAATAACCACCACACCTTTCTCGTTACCTTCACCGTACAAATAACCAGTCAATGTGTTTTCTTTGGACTCGAATTCAACCGTCGTTCGGTCATATCCATCAACATTACTATATTGGAGATAACCTGACACTTCTGGTTTGTCATATCTTTGGAATTGTCCATCATAAATCACTTTGACAACAAACATTGAAAGGATTGAAAAAAGGAGTATGAATATGGCTAGAACTATCAACGTAATGCCCCGTGCCTTCTTTTTACCTCTAACGTCCACTTCCACTTAAATCTTCCCCCTTGATAAATCTTTAGCTTCAAAAATATATTTAAGGCGTATTACACACTTGTAGACAATTATATTTTAGGGGCAATTGGTGTATGGAAGAACATCTCCCTATTTTTCAGAACAACAAACGCACATGCTAACCCAAAAACGACAATTTCAGTAATGAAAAGCTGTAGATTGAACCTTCCCCATAACAATACATGTGATGTGAAACTAAATGTGAAATGATACACAATCATAGTCGTTAAATTGCCATCGGTTTTGTTATACAGCCAGGTCATCAAGATGGATGATTCAACAATTGTAATTATGTAAAGGACAAAGCCCAATAAGCCACCTGTAAAATTTAAATGCCATACTCCCCAAAGAATTCCAACCATGAGACTGCTCAATATAGGAGAATATCTTTTTTGGAATTGAGGAAGTAGAAACCCTCTCCATCCTATCTCTTCAGCAGTGCAACCAAGAAGGATAGCAATGATATTGATGAAATAAAACATAGCACTTCCATTCCACGGTTTATACGTAATTCCAAATAGTGATATCGCTATACTGCTTACTGCAATACATAGGAATGGGAGCAAAAAAGCAAGGCCCATCCATTTTAAATTATCACCATGGATATGTGATGAACCTATGATTCTAGGCATCATGATTTTTCCCATCGTAACAACAGAAAAAAGTCCAACAGCTAATGCAGGTGCAAATTGAGTGAAGGAGACAGAGTAATTTCCCACTGTTTGAAATACAAAATGAAGTGGTAATAATAATACGCTTATTAGCATTGTTATTATAAAGTAAGATGCTACCCTATGTTTTTCCATTTCCTTATACAAACGATCACCTCCATCTTTTACTATAATTACATAAGCTAATCTAGCAAATATTAGATGTATCTATCCTTTTGGTTAATTGGTTAATTTTTCAAACTATCCTCGTATCCATTATACTCTTAATTTTCTTACTTTTATATGAACCTCTAAAAACAGAGGGTGTAGAAGAACTTGAGCCACTTATTATCAAAAAAAATCACCACCCAAGTATTCTTGGATCGTGTTAGTGAAGCTCTCAAACTTGGCGAAGAATTAAAAAATGAATTAGCTCTTTTCTTTTTCAATCGGTTGGTTGGTTTCAGAGTTGTTATTTTCACCATTTACTGTTTGAAACATATTTTTCGAAACCTCATTAAGTTTTCTTACAAATCGGTTAAAACCGAAGCCAACAAAAAACGCTAAGCTTATTTGCGCAAAGGGGGTATCGTCAAACTCGACGAACTCAATTAATAATATTCCGCTTTGGATCAGCGTGACAGCAACTACAGATGTTCCAGTTGCAAATATCGGATAAAAAATATAAATAATCCATTTTCGATAATCGGTCAATTCATTTTTCATATAATGAGAGCAAAACATGTAAAGGTGCCGCAGTGATCCACCAATAGCTCCAGCGAAAAAATAATACAAGAAGATTTTAATATCTGCAACAAATGGGAGCCTTTCCTCAAGCGCCCCAGTAAACAATACACCTACAGCGATAAAACTGCCAAAAAACAAGAGGGATAGATATGTCAGAATAACTGCTTTTAACCATTTATTCACGAAATCACCTCTTCCATCAGATACTATATCCTATGTAGACAAAGTTACCATCGTGCAAAACACCTTATTTCCTACTACACCCAATGAATATTTTTCATAAAACTAAATTGTATTTATTTTCACAATTTTAAAACTATGGTATATTCAAGGAAAGACAAAATGGGAGTGAGATTAATGAAACTACAGGTTCACCGCACCTATAATTTTAATGCTGGCCCTTCCGCTTTACCTATTTCAGTCCTTGAGAAAGCACAGCAGGAATTGATTGATTTTCGAGGAACAGGAATGTCCGTCATGGAACTTAGCCATCGGAGTAGCACCTATGAGGAAGTACATAATCAGGCGATTAGCAGTCTTAAAGAATTATTATCTATTCCGGATACGCATGAGGTCCTTTTCTTACAAGGCGGAGCTAGTTTGCAGTTTTCGATGATACCAATGAATTTCCTGCACACGGGAGAAAAGGCTGCATATGTCATGACGGGATCGTGGTCTGAAAAGGCATTCTCCGAGGGAAAGCTTTTGGGTGAGGTTTATCAAGCAGCTTCCGCTAAAGAAGGGAACTACCGCCGGATACCAAAGCTTGAGGAATTACAGTATCAAACGGGTGATGCCTATTTACATCTAACATCCAACAATACAATTTATGGTACTCAGTGGAAAGACTATCCTGACACTCGTGATGTCCCCTTAATTGCAGACATGTCGAGTGATATCCTCTCTAAACCGATTGATATCAGCAGGTTTGCACTCATTTACGCTGGTGCCCAGAAAAATCTTGGTCCATCAGGGGTAACGGTTGTAATTATTCGGAAGGATTTACTTGAAAAAGCGAATACCAATATTCCAACCATGTTAAAATACAGCACGCATGTGAAAAATAATTCCTTATATAACACTCCGCCAACTTTCGGGATTTATATGTTAGGCGAGGTCCTTAACTGGATTCGCGAGTTAGGCGGAGTCGGTGCCATCTCTGAGTTAAATGAGCGAAAAGCGCTACTAATCTATGATGTAATCGATAATAGTAATGATTTTTATGTTGGCCATGCTGACAAAGACAGTCGTTCCCTCATGAACATTACGTTCAACTTAGAAACAGAAGAATTAGAAAAGAAATTTTTACATCAGGCTAAACAGGAAGGCTTTGTTGGCGTTAACGGACATCGCTCTATCGGTGGCTGCCGCGTATCTGCTTACAATGCAGTACCAATTGAGGCGTGCCAGGCGTTTAGTGAGTTTATGATTCAATTTCAAAAAGCGAATAAGTAAAAAAATCACCCTCTAAATTTTTAGAGGGTGATTTTTTACTTAAGATATTATTTGCCATCGACTACTTCTTTTAATATCTCATACGACCGCTTTTGTTTATCAGGATCATATATATAAGACACGGCCATGATTTCATCCACATTAAATCGTTCTTGGAAATGTGTTAACTGTTGTCGGACCGTTTCCTTGCTCCCTAAAAATGTCACACTTGACATTGACTTAGCCATTTCTTCTTCCCTTGGATTCCAAATTCCGTCCATGTTTTCAACTGGCGGTTTTAACGGACTTTGAGAACCTCGGACAACATTTAGGAAAAATTGTTGCATTGTTGTCATCAATCGATTGGCCTCAGCATCCGTTTCGGCCGCAATCACATTTAAGCAAACCAACATATACGGTTGATCTAAATACTCAGATGGCTGGAATCGATTTCGATAAATCGAGATGGCATCTTCCATAAATCTTGGTGCAAAATGTGAAGCGAATACATATGGAAGACCTAGGCTTGCCGCCAAATAAGCCGAATCTGTAGATGAACCGAGGATATAAATTGGAACATTTGTGCCTACTCCTGGATAGGCCTTCACATAACCTTGCTGATCTTCTGGTCCAAAATACGTCAGCAAAGCCTGAACATCCTCAGGGAATGTATAGACCGTATCGCTTTTTGACCGTCTCAAGGCGCTTGCGGTCATCATATCGGTACCAGGAGCACGCCCAAGACCTAATTCCACACGATTTGGATAAATGGTTGCCATCGTTCCAAATTGCTCAGCTACTACTAACGGGGCATGGTTTGGTAGCATGATTCCACCAGAACCAACTTTAATCGTATTGGTATGCTCCAATGTATGTTTTATTAATATGGATGTTGAAGAACTGACTAGCGTTGGCGTATTATGATGCTCTGCAATCCAATATCGCTGATACCCCATTTTTTCTGTCTCCTGGGCAAGATTCACCATTTCATCAATCGCTTGTTTACTGCTTCGTCCTTCACGTATCGGTGCAAGGTTTAATACTGATACAGGTATATTTATGTTTGCCATTATTCTATTTGTCCTTTCTTAATCGGGATACTACTACTCCTACTATAGTATCAATCGAAATGCAGGAAACAAACAAAAATGCCTCTGTTTTGTGGTAATTACGCACCCTCTTTTACCACAATTCTTCTTTTATCATGCTCCATCAACAAAATACGACTAGAAAAAATCTCTTAGAAATATTTTACAAATCAGTAATTAATAGATGGATGTTTCATAATGTCACTTTTATGTAACTTAACTGTAATACTAATCTATTTAATGCATTCATAGTAATAGTTTAAATACGAGAAACGACTGACACTATTACTAGGAGGAAATTAATCAATGAAAAAGTTAATTATGGTATTATCAATATTTGCAGGAATCTTATTTATATCCGCTCTATTTGCTTCCCCAACGTTTGCTTATACAGTTAAAAGCGGAGATACTATGACCAAAATTGCTAAGGAAAATAACCTTACCCTTCAAGAGTTAGCTGAGGCTAACCCACACATACATAATATTAATCTTATTTTTGCTGGACAGACTGTTAACACTACTAAACCAGAGATAAAAGTAAACCTTATAGAGGAAAAGAACTTTGTGTTGAAAGAATCGAATATCGTGAAAAAGGGGTTACCAGCACATATAAGTAAATCAGACAAACAGGATACCCAAGTAAAAGTAAAGTACTCAGATTATGAAATCGACCTGCTGGCTCGAATCGTTCGGGCAGAAGCGCAAAGCGAACCTTTTGAAGGTAAAATCGCAGTAGCTTGTGTTATCTTAAACAGAGTTGACAGTCCATTATTCCCGAACACTATTAAGGATGTTATCTACGCCCCCGGCCAATTCCAACCAGTAAGAAATGGTTCCATAAATAAACCAGCTGATGAAGAATCAATCAAAGCTGTTCGCGCAGCATTAACGGAACACCGAAATTTCGCCCCTGGAGCCCTATTCTTTTACAACCCCTCTATCGCTACCAGTAGGTGGTTAGATTCAAGAGCAACAACACTTGTTGTCGGTCAACATGTATTTAAAAAATAGAAAAAACGAGGGATCCAATTATTATTGGAGTCCCTCATTTTACTATCATGACAATTTATTTTTACTCTGCTGAAACAGATTTCCTATTTAGGAAGTTCCTTATAAGCTAACTTCATGATTATTTCCTCATGTTGAGGATACTTTTCTACTAGTTCGGCTTGAGTAAATAATTCAAAGTCTTGAAATTCAAAACCCGGCGAAACCATACATCCAACAAGAGAACAAGTATTTTTTTCCATAACCGATGATCCAAAAATTGAATTTTTCTTTACTAGGATTTGTGGTCTTTCCCCTTGATCAAGGTTCATTCCCACTTTCATCTCCTCATAATCGCCATTTTCATGGATGACATGAACGGTCAATGGGCTACCTGCATGATAGTACCACAGTTCATCCGATTTGAGACGATGGAAATGGGATACATCCTTCGATGATAAAAGAAAATAAATACTAGTATAAAGCTTTCGCTGACCTTCAAAATTGACTGATAATTCACTATCAGAGGTACTTTCCTCAGATTGAAATGTTTGTTTGAAATATCCGCCTTCTGGATGTGGAAGAAGACCTAGTTTTGATACCCAGCTTTGTAAGTCATTAATATGCATGATATAATTCCCTTCACTTTCAAAAATTTTAGAAGTATGTACCAAGTATACAATTTTTTAGATTAAAAAACACGAAAAGCCGGTATTCAACCAGCTTTTGATAATTAAGTATAATTTTGCTATGGATTTCAATTCAACCAGTTCCCTGTCTCTTACCTCCCTCGTCTCGTTCTGTAAAGGCTCCTTTTAATTTCCCTTTCTATTTTTTGAAGGAAATTTTCTAAACCCTTGGTTGATCCTCCATCCAATTTCTTCTGCGCTGTGACGGCAAGCGCACCCGCTACCTTGGCATCAGCTGTAATTGTAAGCCTAGTCGAGCCCTGTACTTCTTTAAAGGAGAGGTCGCCAATACCCTCGATTTCCCCGAGATTTCCTTTTCCTTTGAAATGTAATCGATAAAATGCTGGTGACTTCTCTTGTACTCTCCAAATCTCCAATGTGAAAACATCCTTGATCGGGCCGAAATTAATGTCTATCACAGCTAGATATTCGCCATTTTTATTTTCAACAAAAGACTTGCAGCCAGGAATTGAATTTCTTAGAATACTTGTATCCTTAATCATTTTCCATACAATACCTATAGGTAAGCCAAAGGTGTACTCGTAATCAATTTTCACCTATTTCCCTCCAATTACACAATTTACTGAAAATCCAACCATGATTGTATAATCTTATTCATGGTGTTGAAATTTCGTTAACCGAGGTTTAGTAATTACATCGAATACCCTATGGGACCCAACTATTGAACAAATTTATCTCATTTTCAGAAAAACTACACTATCTCTAAAAATAATAGTATTATTGTACAATACAAATTTTTTGAGAGACAAAGGAGTTTTTCCACAAATGAATAAAGAAAATCAATGGACCTCCAAGCTAGGGTTCATTTTGGCGGCCGCGGGGTCTGCTATAGGACTAGGAGCAATTTGGAAATTCCCCTATATGGCGGGAACAAATGGCGGTGGAATCTTTTTCCTCATCTTTCTGTTGTTAACCTGTTTTATTGGCGCACCGATTTTAATTGCTGAATTTGCAATTGGTCGCAAGGCGCAAACAGACGCCGTGTCTGCATATAGAAAACTGACACCAAACTCGCTATGGCACTGGCTTGGATATGGCGGAGTAGCAGTTTCATTCATTATACTTTCCTTTTACAGCGTTGTTGGCGGCTGGATTCTTTCCTATTTAGGCAGGGGTTTGATGGGCTCACTCACATCTACCTCAGACTATGACAGCCTTTTTTCAAACATAATTTCAAATCCGGTTGAAGCTGTAATGAGCCAATTAATTTTTATTGTGATGACAATTCTCGTTGTACAGGCAGGTGTACAGCAAGGTATTGAACGTGCCAGCAAGTATATGATGCCTGCTTTGTTCATCTTATTTATCGTATTGGTGATTCGATCGCTGACTCTTGAAGGTGCCTATGAAGGAGTTAAATTCCTCTTATACCCTGATTTTTCTGAAATAACGGCAGAGACGATCCTATATGCTCTTGGACAATCATTTTTTGCCTTGAGTGTTGGTTTATCAGTAATGGTCACCTATGCTTCCTATTTATCTAAACAGGAAAATATTGTAAAGTCCGCTTTCTCAGTCGTCGGCTTAAACATATTTATTTCCTTACTTGCAGGTTTGGTGATTTTCCCTGCTGTTTTTGCGCTCGGATTTGAGCCAGGCGCTGGTCCGGGATTGGTATTTGTTGTTCTTCCTGCTGTTTTCAATGAAATGGCATTTGGGGGATTATTTTTTACCATTTTCCTCATTTTATTGCTATTTGCCACTTTAACGTCCGCTTTTTCTATGCTCGAAATTGTTGTGGCGGTAATTGTAAAAGAAAATAAAAGTAAACGAAAAATGGTTTCTTGGCTGGCTGGCATTCTAGTTTTTATCGTAGGAATCCCTAGTGCACTTTCTTTTGGGGTGCTTTCAGAGGTAAAAATAGCTGGGAAAACAATTTTTGATTTTGCAGACTTTATCACCAGCAATATCGGCATGCCCCTTGGTGCGCTATTGATATCTCTATACATTGGCTATCGGTTGCCTAGAAGGCTTGTAAAAGAAGAGCTAGAACTAGGAACAAATGGAATCGGTGTTTTATTCGATATCTGGTATTTCCTAATACGCTATATCGTTCCGGTAGGTATACTGTTAGTCTTCTTCCATTCCATTGGACTTTTTTAAAAAATGATAAGAAAAAAGCTAAGCAATTTGATGTGACCCCCAAAAGTTAGAGTTTTATATTAAGCAGCTAATTGGCTGGTATGGAAACGGTATTGAACCGGACTCATGCCTGCCAATTTTTGCTTTATACGCTTGTTATTATAATAAGCGATATATTCTTCAATTTTCATTTTTAATTCCTCAAATGGGCACAGCGCTTCCCCGTAATACATTTCTTGTTTCATTAATCCAAAAAAGTTCTCCATTGGTGAATTATCTAAACAGTTCCCTTTTCGAGACATACTCTGGAACACCTTATTTTCCTTAAGCTTATTTACCCATGTATTATGTTGATAATGCCACCCTTGATCAGAATGTATAGTGGTTCTATATTTTGAATCCTTTACAATTTCTAATGCTTCCTCGAGTGGTTTGATCGCTAATTCTAAGGTTGGACGCATACTCGTCCCATAAGAAAGAATTTCACCATTGAACATATCCATAATTGGGCTTAGATACAGTTTTACACCGTCAGAACACTTGAATTCTGTAATATCTGTGGTTAATTTTTGATGACACACATTTGTGTTAAAACGGCGGTTGATAAGATTTTCGGCAACTTTTCCAGTCGTTCCTTTGTAAGAACTATACTTGCGCGATTTTCTCCTGAATTTATCCCCTTTGAGTCCGAGTTTATTCATAATGCGTTGAACCTTCTTATGATTCACTTTTTGCCCACGGTTTCTCAATTCCAGAAGGATGCGACGGTAACCATAATTGCCTTTATGTTCCTCAAAAATGGATTGAATCACTTCTTCAAGTCCCTGATTCGGATTTTCCTTCTTCATCATTTTTATATGATAATGGTAGGTAGCTTCAGGAATACCCACCTTGAGTAAAACATCTTTTAATTTGAAGTTTTCTTTGAGTTCGAATGATAACGCTGCTTGTGCTTTTCGAGATAGCCTTCCGGATCCATCTGAAAAGCTCGCAACTTTTTTAAGTATTCTACCTCTAAACGCAGAAGTTCGTTTTCTCACTCCAACTTTTGTTCATACGTCATTTCTTTCTCTTCGGATTGTTTATTTTTACTGTTCTTATCTTTATCAGACATGGCTGTCATCCCTTTCGATCTATCCAGGGCTTCAGCACCACCCTCAAGGAAAGCCTTCTTCCAAGAGGCTACCATAGGAGTGTTTGTTAGCCCAAATTGAAGGGCTGTATCAGTTTCTGAAGATCCTGTTCTTTTCATAAAGCTTAATACATCTAGCTTAAATTGAACAGAATATCTTTCCTTATGTTTCTTCCTCTTTAAACCTTCCACACCGTATTTCTCGTGTACTTTTACCCATCTCCTAATTTGTGAAAAGTCCTTCATGTCGTATTTTTTAGCTAAACGTTCATATCCTAATTTTCCTTCTTGATATTCTTTGACGACTATTAACTTAAATTCCTGACTATATTTAGCCATAAAAATACACCCCAAAAGTATAGATTTTACTCTAACTTTTGGGGTGCAGTACAAATTGCCTAGCTTTTTTCTATATTCTTAGTAGAGGTACTACCTTAAATCGGGCGATAATACCTTAATGAAATATATTGCTCTCCTTCTTCGTTTCCATAGCTGCCACGTTCATGCTTAAAAATAAATCCTCTTGCTTCATAAAAAGGGATGCCTTTTTGATTTCCTTTTGCAACAGACACCCATTGCTCCGATGCATGAAACTCTTCTATCTGTTGTTTAGTAATCGCATCGAGTATCCTTGTACCAATTCCTTCGTTCCTTCTATTTGGATTTAGATACAAGACAAAAACCTCACCAGCCGTTTCATCGATCATACCGCCTCCGCCAGCACCAATGACTTCATTGCCTTCTATCGCAACAAAATACCCTCCCCATTCTCTGCTCGTATTGGTGACTTCATTTAGGATCCTGTCAGGATTGTAAAATTCTTCTATCACTCTGTTAATATACTTTTCTGAATGTGTATCCTTATACGTCGCCCAATACCCATCACTACAAACCTTAGATATCCCCTGAACATCCATATGATTTGCTTTCCTAATATGTATCATAAATTAGCTCCTTTTCAAAACGGTCGCCAACCATGATTACTTGGCGACCGATGATATTCGTTTCCCATTTTTGAGGGAAATTATTTTATTGGTATCTGAACCTTTTTATCATACTTTTTCATGTAGTGAATTCCCCCAATTTTGAGGTGCTCTGGCATCTCTGTTGTATCAAATACAAGAGTACGTTCTTTGATGATCTTACCATCCTCTTCCTTCGAATCTTGTTGGTTAATTGTTGTTTCTAATGGTGTTATATTTGATTGCTCACCTATAGACACTTTATCAAGCAAAACCGTATCTTCGGTTGCGATTTTAATCTCAATCCCCTTTGAAGTTAAAGTAACGGTTTTCATCCAAAGTTCTGCCCCGCCAATATCAATGGCCTCACCCGTAATGTAGTCCAAAGCAATCGTCTGGTTAAGTTTTTTATAGCCGACAAATTCTTTTACAATTAATTCTAGTGAGTCTAAATTAGTGGGTAATGCATCAAAGCGAACTTCAAATTTACTGCCTTTCAGTGACGACCTACTTCCACTGCCTTTTATTTCTACAGATTTTCCATTCGCTAGTAATTCAATTCCGTGTAACGCTAGGTCCAATCGATCGAAATTTTCCACCTTCAATGACCCCTTGATTACGGTTAATGTCGGAGAGGCAACAATGGAATCAAAGTGAATGGTACCTTTATCTACTTTCACTGTTTTGTTAATTGATTGTTTAATTTCGGTTTGCATTGCTTTGTTTGGATCATAAGTAAAGGAGATTTTTTCTTGTTGCATCTGATTGTTTCCTATATATTGCCAGTAATGTAGTGTTAGTTTTTTTGCAAATGGGCTTGGCGGTTCGAAATCCATCATGCCCTTTAATTCGGTACCATCATCACTAATTTGTCCATTACTACCCTCGAAATTGGAACTTGTAAACATGCCAGTAATCTTATTCGGGTTGAAACTATCACTGAAAGTATCTTGTAATCCATTTGGATCCGTCACTGTATAATAGACAATCATTCGATTGGCATCTGTCATGACTCCATTGATTGTTAGTTTCGTTTCATCGTCCAACATAAAACTTTTTTCAATTCTTTGCCCCTTACCAGCATTATTTAAGTCCTTTAAGGTTCCTGTGATTAGATCATCAAACCCAAGAATTTGCTTTCCGTAGTATGCAAACGCATTAAAATGATAGCCCACGAAGAGAAATAGCAGCATTGCCACGGTAAGAGTTTTCCAAATTACCGGTCGACGTGATGGGTTTCGCGTAGTATCAAGTGCTTTCCGTAAACGGACCTCTAATTCTAGTGGAGTTTCGATGGCATCGATCCGCTTTTTTTCATCTTCTAACCGCTTTTCGATGTTAGTCATTGTCCTTCCCTCCAAACTGATTCTTTAACTTTTTTAGACCTTGAAAAATTCTCGATTTGACTGTTCCGACCGACACATTCGTTAATTCAGAGATGGTTTGATAATCCAAATCTCGAAAATATTTTAATTTTATCGCCTCTGCTTGTTGTTCATTTAGGTTAGATAGTAATTGCTGGATATCGATTTGCTGCTCACTATTTTCAAAGGGGGTTACTTTTGAAGGTTGTTTCATTTCAATTTCAGGATGCTCTACCCATCCATCCACTAACACAAGTTTTTGCCGTTTTTTCAGCAGTGATTTACAGCTATTTACTAGGATGGTTTTGCTCCAGCTGTAGAAGGAATTCTCTTTCTTAAGCTGATGGATGTTTTCGTATAACCGGACGATCATGTCTTCCATGGCATCCATGGCATCATGCTGATTCCCCATATATGTGTAAGCTAATTTAAAATAATCGTCTTTTTGATTCATAATTAGTTGAAGGAGGGCTTCTTTATTTCCCCTTTTCGCCTTCTTTACCAATCGAATAACTTCCATATCGTCACCCTCTCCCCAATTAGAGTCTGTTCCATTAGAAAAAGTTCATTACTTTTTAAAATTATTATGTATTTTTGTATAAAGAAAAGCTGCCAAAAGTAAAGTTTATATTATATTAATCCTCAATAAACATAATGGTTAAAAATAAAGGGAATGCTATCAGCATCTAATTCGACCAGGAGGTAATAAGTTGAGTACCAATAATAACGCCTTATCTATTTTTGCCTTAGGCGGCATAAATGAAATTGGCAAAAACATGTATGTGGTCCAATATAGTGACGATATGGTGATCATCGACTGTGGCGGTAAGTTTCCGGATGAGAGTTTATTAGGTATTGATTTGATCATACCAGATATAACTTATTTGGAAGATAATCAGGATAAAATCCGTGCGTTAATTGTGACGCATGGGCACGAAGATCATATCGGTGCTATTCCATTCATCCTAAAAAAGATCAATGTCCCCATTTATGCGACTCATTTTACACTTGGATTAATTGAAATAAAGTTAGAAGAACATCGGCTTATGAGGGATACGAAACTGGTGACGATTAACTCGGATTCCAGGATTGAATTCGGGACAATCAGTGCTTCCTTTTTCAGAGTAAGCCATAGTATTCCCGACTGCCTAGGCATAGTTTTTCACACACCAGAAGGAAATATCGTCCACACCGGGGATTTTAAATTCGATTTAACCCCTGCAAATAGTCAACATGCAGAAATTCATAAAATGGCCGAAATCGGCAATCAAGGTGTTATTTGTTTAATCTCAGAAAGTACGAATGCGGAACGTAGAGGGTCCACCCCTTCAGAGCAAATGGTCGGTGACCATATGGTAGAGGCATTCATGAAAGCGGATGGAAAAATCATCATCTCGACCTTTGCATCAAATGTGAGTCGTGTTCAGCAGGTCGTCGAATCAGCAATGAAAACGAATCGAAAGCTTGTTCTCCTTGGGAGGAGCATGGTGAATGTTGTTTCCGTGGCAATCGAACGCGGATATTTGATTGTTCCTGAAGGGATGATTATCGAACCAAATGAGGTTGAAAAGTTGCCTCCGGAAAAGGTGGTCATTCTTTGTACTGGAAGTCAGGGCGAGCCGAATGCAGCACTTGCACGTCTATCAACCGGTAACTACCGAGATGCTACAATATATCCTGGAGATACCGTTATCTTTGCAGCGTCACCTATTCCAGGAAATGAAAAGGATGTCTCTCGTATCATAGATAACCTATTTCAGTTGGGCGCAAAAGTGGTATATGGGTCAGGAAGTTCAACAGGTATGCATGTTTCCGGGCATGGGTACCAGGAAGACTTAAAACTAATGCTTACCTTAATGAAGCCAACATACTTTATTCCAATCCATGGCGAATTTAGAATGCTCCATCACCACCGCTTGTTAGCCGAATCGGTGGGAGTTGAAAAAGGCAACACATTTATCATTAAAAATGGGGATGTTGTTGATATTGAAAACTCCGTTGCTCGGCAGACGAGAAGCATTCCAGCTGGCGATACTTATGTAGACGGCATAAGTGTCGGCGATGTTGGCGAGATTGTATTGCGCGATCGCAGACAACTTTCCGAGGATGGAATGCTCGTTATTGTGTTAACCATTAGCAGAACTGATCGAAAGATTATTCAAGGACCAGATACGATTACACGCGGATTCGTCTATGTAAAAAATTCTGAGGATCTCTTAAAAGAAATTAACCGCCTAGTTAAGAAAACCATTCATGAATTAGAGGCCGAAAATATTCGGCAATGGAATGTCATGAAGCAAAATATTAAGAAGACCATTGGCAAGTTTCTGTACGCACAAACGAAAAGAAAGCCGATGATCCTCCCCATCATTATTGAAATTTAATTTTTTCATTATAACAGATGAAGTGTCAGGCAATTTACTAGTGCCTTCCACTTCATTTTTTATTGTTTAATTCACAGGACCTTTAATATCAACTTAATACTGAGGTATCCTCCTTTTAGCAGATTGATATCAGTCTGCTAGCATCCACTTTCATTATACTATCTATAATAAAATTTCTACAAAAGACTTACTTTCCTAGAGATATTCCGTCGTTATTTGAAATTATATTACTATTCATAAAATATTTTGGAGACTAGTGTAGATAAGTTAATTAACATGTTAGCAGGAAAAAGCTATCTTTTTCTATAATTAGTAAAGAACTGTATGTGGTTCTTTATAAAAAAAGTTGAAAGGTGGTCATACGAGATGGATTTAACCCTACAACAAATTGTCGAAGGTTTACCGAAGTCCCTTTTAAATGCAACAGATAAAGATTTGGAAGGTTTCCAAAAAATTATCGAAGAAACAATTAAATTAAGAGAAGGACATCGAAATTTACAACGAATGGTTAAAAACTTTACTCCCTCTACACCCATTCAACGCTCCTAATATGGTAAAAAAAAGCACTTGCTATTATTGGCAGGTGCTTAAAATGTAATTAATTTGAAATAGCATTTTTGTTTGATAAATTGTTAACCTGGTGTAATAACAGTGCTGCAATTATTTGAATAATAGTCTTTGCAATTACTTGACCAAGAATGGCTGATGGGATAGCTTCCCACGGCAAAAAGTTCGCTCCCAAAGGGCTCAAACCGATAATCACAAAAATTACTGAGTCTAATAATCCACCAACTATTCCACTATAAAAAACTCTCCAACTCATCGGTAAATTTATTCTTGTATAGATTTCGGTATCAGCAGTTTCTGCAATAGCAAAAGATAAGGCAGAGGCTAAGACAATGATTAACGTATCTCCAAGAAGGAATGATACGATTCCGGATAAAATTAACGCTGTGGTAATGAAGAAATAAGTTTTCTTTCTACCATATTTATTTTGGACCAAATCCCTAAAGATAAAGGTTGCACCAATTAAAAAAGTCCCCATTGGAACAATAAACAATCCGAAATGGAAGGGTGCAAAAGCCGCGGTAACTACGTTTGCTGTTACGATTGAAAATAAGTACAAAAAAATTCTCATTTGATAAATCTCCTTTTAAATAGAAAAAGCAGTACTCCAAGATAGAAGTACTGCTTCTTCTTAGTTTTTTTAACGAGGGGGGCTACAACCTCTATCGTATTTAATATCCTGTTAGTAACTAAGAAACTCAAGGACTAATATTTTTTTATTTTAGCAGTCCCCTCCTCTTTATACAACATATTTTTTTACAATCCTGTTATCCACTACGGAATTACGATTAGGTTTCGGGAGTATAGCTTATTCCCATTTGACGTACTGCCGCATTTTTTGTAATATATGTGGAGGATAATATCCGTACTTAACAGAAGAGGTTCATAGCTGTTACCCTCTATAAAAAACTATGGATTCATGACAATTTTGCCATGTCCATAAAGGATGTGGCTTTTTGTATTCTTTAATCCTGTTAGTTTTCAATAGAATGGTTGGCTGAAACTCTTCTGCTTTAAAGTGTTGTGAACATTTTACAGGGGGGTTTTTACATGTCAGGCAGAAGCCATGAGGAAGGTTTAAACGATTTAACATTATTAGGTAACCAAAATACACAATATTCATTTGATTACGCACCGGAGGTCTTAGAGGCAGTAAATAATCTCCATTCCAACCGAGACTATTTTGTAAAATTTAACTGCCCTGAATTTACTAGTTTATGCCCGCTGACACATCAGCCCGATTTTGCGACGATGTATATCTCATATGTGCCGGATAAAAAAATTGTCGAGAGTAAATCTTTAAAATTATATTTATTTAGCTTCAGAAATCATGGTGATTTTCATGAAGATTGTGTCAATATCATCATGAATGATTTAATTAAACTGCTCGATCCAAGATATATTGAAGTATGGGGCAAGTTCACACCACGTGGTGGAATTTCTATCGACCCTTGGTGTAACTACGGAAAGCCTGGTACGAAGTATGAAGAGATGGCAAACTTCCGTTTGATGAACCATGATCTTTACCCTGAAAAAGTAGATAACAGGTAATAGACGGAGAGTTCTTGCAAAACAGATTCGGTTTTAACTCTCCTATATATAAATATTTAAACGTTAAGGGAAAGGTGAAAATCACCTTTCCCTTCGTTTTGATACGTCTGATACTTAATTGTAATATTGTTATTATATTGATGACAAAATCTAATGATATAATAATGTTAATAGTTTAAAAATTCGGAAAACAGACACTTTAAGTATCTATATTCGGATATAATAAAAATGAAAGAAGTGATGTAATTGATTAGGACTATGCTGCTGCTAGCGTGCATGATGTTCTTAATTTTTCAAGGGAACTCATTTAAAAGTATAGTAGTTCACGCAGAACCGATAAGTCATGTTCAAACAAATACCCTTCAAACCGATGAAAAAGGCCCCGACCTCGAGAAAATTACCAGCTATCAAGAACTCACCAAAATAAATGACCAAATTGAGCGCGTTAACCAAGCAATAAAAGACAATAATGAAATGTTAACTAAGGCAGAATTGGATTATGTAGCGGTTAAGGTAGAAAGTGAAAAATTAACAGACGAACTGAGGTTACTTGAAGAAAAAATTGATAAACGGAGCAAAATATTAATGAAGCGGGCACGTTCCTTTCAACAAAGCGGGGGCAATATATCTTATCTTGAGGTTCTCCTGGGTTCTAAAAACTTTAGTGATTTTGTCGACCGTGTAAGTACATTAGTTACGATATTCGAAGCAGATCAGAATATTATTAAACAGCATGAAGCTGAAAAAGAAGATTACATAACGAAGAGTGCTGCATTGGAAGATAAACTCGCAAAAATAACAAGCATGAAAACAGAGCTTGATGGGATGAGGCAATTACTCACTGACCAACAAAATCAATTCTCTACGATAAAAGATCAGCTAATTACTACAGTAGATTTAGAACAGGAAAAAGATAAAACTTTAGATGAAGTAATGGCCGATATAGAAGAAGAATACATAAAAACGATTATAAGTTCTGGCTTTAAGTATATTGGAAATTCTGTCTATGTGTTCGGAGGCGGCAGAAATGAAATTGATATAGTTAACGGAAGATTTGATTGTTCTGCCTTTGTGCATTGGGCATTTTCACAAGCTGAAATTGAGGTGGGTCAGACAACAGACTCCCTAAAGAATACAGGCACACCGGTCGACGTTAGTGATATCCAGCCTGGAGATTTAGTTTTCTTTGACACTTATAAAAAAGACGGGCATGTGGGTATTTATATTGGAAACGGAAAATTCATAGGCTCTCAAAGTTTTACAGGTGTTGGAATTGCTGATATGACAACTGGATATTGGGAAGAGAAATTTAATGGAAGAATCCTTAGAATCGGACAGCCAGAAGGAACAAATAAGGAATTACCAGTAAATAACAACAAAGAAGAGGCACTCAATTGATGAGTGCCTTTCTCTCTTATCAGTCGATTTTTAGCCTTTAAAACTAAATATAAAACCCTATTTTCCCCAATTGCTCTGCATTTTCTAATCGTTTGAACGCTTGTGCGAATTCCTCCAATGGATAAATCCGATCAACGACAGGCTTTATGTTATGCTCTTGTACAAAGTTAATCATTTCTATATACTCTTCGCCACTGCCCAAAGTTGATCCAAATAGTCGAAACTGGCCATAGAAAAAGTCGCGAAGATTAAGTTCAACCACATCCCCTGCAGAAGCTCCAAATGTTACAATGGTTCCACCTTGACGTAATTGTTTGAGAGACTTGTTAAAGGTTGCTGCACCCACGCATTCGATGACAAGATCCATTTTTTCGCCAGCAAGTGCAGTCTCCCAATCTTCATTACTATCAATCGCTTTATCTGCACCCATTTCGAGTGCTTTTTGACACTTATCCATCGAACGAGAAGTAACATACACTGTAGCACCTGCTGCTTTCGCGAACTGCAATAAGAACGTGGCTACACCACTTCCGATTCCAGGTATAAGTACTTTCATTTCAGGCTTAACTTGACCTTGAGTAAATAATGCTCGATAGGCAGTCAGCGCTGCCAATGACAGCACCCCTGCTTCTTCCCACGTTAAATTTTGAGGTTTTTCTACGGCATTTTCCGCGGGTATGATCACCTTTTCGGCAAAAGTCCCATGATCAGGAAGACCGATAATGTCAAATCCGCTTGGCGGCGCATCGCTATTATCCTTCCAGCCAAGACTAGGATTAATAATAACCTCATCCCCTACTTTAAGATCAATGACCCCTTCACCTACTGCATCGATAATTCCTGCACCGTCTGATCCGATAATAAGCGGTGGGTCCGTTGGTTTATGGCGTTTAAGAACGAATAAATCACGATGGTTTAAACCCGCCGTCTTTAGATGTACCCTTACCTCTCCAGCTTTTGGTTGTACTTCTTCCATATCAGAAATCGATAATCCCTGAAAACCAGTTGTTTTAGTATGAACTAATGCCTTCATTCTCCTCACTCCTATCTACTTATTCACTCAATATACCTATCATTATATAACACTCCCCCACCTTAGCAAGCTTTGAGGAGGGGGTTACTTTTATAGAATTTTACAACGGGAAATTGCTGTTCACTTAGTTTGAATTTTTATGGTCTTCTTTTTTGCCCTTTGCTAAATTTCGGCGGTCACTACCTTTTGGCGGTTCCTCTAGCCAGCCATTATCAATCATCAGGTTGGCTCCGTCTTCCCCATATTTCATGAGCTCAACAATTAATTCCATGTATTTGAGTCCAATATCTCTCCTTGATGTCACACTTAAAGCAGTCCCATAATAAGCAATGGCCAATTGGGTGGACAATTGCACTTGATACATCATAAATTTGTCTGAAAAGGTTGGTGTAGTCGAGTCTGTAACAAGTGCTTGCCAAGACATAGGCGAATTAAGTTTTTCTTCACGAAATATCTCTGTAAATATCCCAAGTTGTTTATTTGAGATATCAGTCCCTCTATTAATGTATTTTCGGACATTTTCTGATTTAGAAACTTGGCTAAACCCGACCTTTAATGCCACATGAAGATTCATTTTATTCATATTAAAACTTATATCACCAATTTCAATTCCTGTTAATGGACGACGTTCTCCAAACCAACCAGTTAAAAAATTTTGATGCTTAACAAAATCAATCGCAGCGGGAGGTGTGAGAACTGGCGGACGTGAATATAGACCCTTTGTGAGCATAGTATCTATTGTTTTTTCAAATAACATCATGGTTTCAGTATTACAAGTTATGTAGTATTTTCTTAGATCGGCACGAATTGATGTCCCAACAGAAAGTGCATATCCCGTTAGTCCTTGTAGTGTCATTATATATAGGTAATATAGGTAGAAAGGATCTTGAAAAAGACGCGGAGCACCAATATTTACATCATCATCCGTGAAACCTTTTGGAATAGGATAGTTCTCACCTTTGTAGAACTCCTCAATTTGTTGGACATGGCTTTCTGATAACTCTAATGCCGACTCATAAATTTCTTCAATATCTTTATCGTCAATATGCTCAAGTGCATACTTAAAAAAACAAATGGACATCGTGTCGAACATATATTGTGTCCAAAGACTTGAGATTTCAGGTGCTGTCAACCGGATGCTGTTATTTTCCATACTTCCCATCCTTTATGTTGTTTTGTTATAGATTTTCCAACCCGCCCTCAATTATTCCGAACTTGAATCACGCGGGTTTTCTTTTTTATGATAACAAAAGCAGGATTCGATATGATCATTCACCATTCCCGTTGCCTGCATAAAGGCGTAACAAATCGTCGGCCCCACAAATTTGAAGCCGCGTTTCTTTAAATCCTTACTCAATTTATCGCTAATTTCTGTTGTTGCAGGTACCTCGGATAAATCTTTGAAGTGATTAAGGATGGGCTCACCGTCAACATAAGACCAGATATATTTATGAAAGGAACCAAATTCCTCGACAACGTTCAAGTATGCCTTTGCATTGATAATCACAGCATTTACTTTCAACTTATTACGGACAATACCTTCATTCTGCAAAAGCTCTTCCACTTTTTTATCATCATACAATGCTATTTTGTTTGCTTCAAAATTGTCAAAGGCCACTCGATAATTATCTCTCTTTTTTAAAATCGTGTACCAGCTCAAACCTGCTTGGGCACCTTCTAAATTCAAAAATTCAAATAACAATCGATCATCATATACAGGTACTCCCCACTCATGATCATGATAATCGATATAGAGTGGATCCTGATTTACCCATCCGCATCTGTTCATTATGTAACCTCCATTACTTCTGCCCTTTTTACAATTAGAGGAGACCCTCCTCCATCATTCTTAGCATATCACTTTCTCCATTCAAAATATCCTCTTTTGCCCGTTTACTGACCTCTTTTCCTGCTTGTTGCGCTTCTAATATGGCTGCTCTGGTATCGATGGTTGTAATTACCCGGTTTTCCATCACAATCTTTCCATTTATAATTGATGTTTCGACTTCGTGTCCTCGAGCAGAATAAACGAGATTAGGGACAATATTTCGAATAGGATCGATATAAAGTGGACAAAGGGTTGGCTCTAATAAGTTAATAATAATCAAATCTGCTTTCTTCCCTTTACGTAAGGACCCTACTTGATGATCTATCCCCATAACTTTCGCTGCATCAATTGTTGCCAAACGAAGCGCTAACGCCGCTGGAAATACGGTTGGATTTGAACGCTTCACTTTATTTAAAATCGCCGCAAATTTCATTTCATTAAACATATTATTGCAATTATTCCCTGGAGCTTGATCTGAACCTAACCCTGCAATTCCACCGCTTTCAATAAATTTTAAAACCGGTGGCACAAGTCCATCAATGATTCCAATACTACCGGAGCAATAGATCATTCCTGCACCGCTCTTAGCTACAATCGCCGTTTCCTCATCTGTAGCTTCTGTTAAATGAACAGCAATTAAACGTTCGTTTAAGTAACCTATCTCTTCTAAAAAAGCGATACTCCGTTTTCCATATCTTTTCACCATTTGATCAATTTCACGATCACCTTGAGCCACATGCATATGAAGCTTTGTATTGTATTTCACTGCTAGATCTTTCATTTCCTTTAACAAATCAACGCTCATTAAATCTGGACCATGTGGACCGAGGATACAAGTAATTTTTCCATCAGCACTTTCATGGTATTTATCAATTAGTGAAAGGTTATTCCTTAGCTTTCTTTCACCAATTTCCGAATAAAAGGGATACAACTCTCCCACCGGTACATCGCCAATATTATCTGGAATTTCATTGACGAGCTCCGCCACTCGAGCACGGGCACCAATTTTAATATAGTTTTCTACTAAACTATTCATTGAGCTATCATAATCACAAAAAGTCGTTGTTCCTGATTGAATTCCTTCAATGATATTGACCATTGATCCTTTTTTGCTATCTTCTATTGTTAGATGCTTCATAAAAGGCCATAGACCCTTTTGCATCCAATGATTAATATCCTGAGCCACACCACGAAGTAATGCCAAACCGGTATGTATATGAGCATCAATTAATCCCGGCATCACGAGTTTATCCTTGGCGTCTATTTCTCTCTCAGCTGAAAAATTACGAGTAATTTCTAAGGTTGACCCAACAGCCTGAATAGTATTTCCTTTTATTGCAACCGCTCCATTTTCTATCATACCAACTCCCTTTCCTTCCATTGTCATTACTAAACCATTACGGATAATCAAATCTACTTTCATTAAATCGCCCCCTAACCTCTTTAAAAACATGCTAATCTGCCTACGGAAAGCAAATTCCTACATATATTATAATAACATTTTATTTTTAATTGTTTAAAATATTATGAATTTTATGCTAATATATTTATAAGATAAGGAGGTGTGACAATGAGTCTTGTAAAAATCCAGGGGGAGCGATGGTTCCCATCAGAAGCAACATTTAGTTCTGAATTACCATCCCTATGGGGGAACTGGTATTGTGACTCAGAGATTGGAAAATTACGAGCTGTTTTATTAAGAAGACCCGGGGGAGAGATTGAAACCGTAACAAAAGAGAATTTTTCAAGCTTTCGTTGGAAAGCCCCAATGAATGTAGAAAGAGCAAGAGCTGAACATGATCGTTTAGCAGATATCTATCGTGCACATGGTGTTGCCGTGCATTACGTGGAAGAAACAAGAATGGATCGCCCGAATTCACTTTTTATGAGAGACCAAGTTTTTATGACGCCTGAAGGTGCGATTATCTGTCGACTTGGGATTGCCGCACGACGTGGTGAGGAAAGATTTGCCGCAAAAGCATTAGGTGAAATTGGCGTCCCAATTATTAAAACAATCAATGGTGATGGCATTTTTGATGGTGCATGCGCAATGTGGGTAGACCGCGAAACGGTACTGATTGGCACAGGGGTGAGAGCCAATAAAAATGGTGTAGCTCAAGTGGAAGCTGAATTACGCAATCTTGGTGTGAAGTACATCGTCCCATTTGAGATTCCATATGGACATGCTCACCTTGATGGCTTAATCAATATCGCTGATCGTAAAATTGCTGCCCTTTTCCCTTGGCAAGTCCCATATGATGTGGTCAAGGTACTATTAGAACGTGACTTCACCATCATCGAAGCAACAAACACAGAGGAAATCAAAAATAATGCGTGTATAAACTTTGTTGCCCTAGAGCCTGGGAAGGTTGTAATGCCGGCAAATTGTCCCGAAATGAAAGGAAAATTAGAAGATAGCGGCGTTACGGTTGTTGAAGTAGATGTCACGGAAATCTTAAAGGGCTGGGGAGCAATCCACTGCATGACAGCTTTTTTACATAGAGATCCGGTAGGTACGATCTAATATGAAGGGTGGAAAATAATGATGAAAAAGTTGATCACGATTTTTTTAATAGCAATAGCCTTAATTGTTGCTGGTTGTTCAAAAAATACTTCTACGGAGGAAAAAGTACCGTCAACTCTTGATAATGTCCTAAAAAAGAAAACACTAGTTGTTGGAACAGCCCCAGGCTATTTCCCATTTGAGATGAAAGATTCAAAAGGTGAATTTATTGGTTACGACATGGATACAGCAAGAGCAATTGGTGAGGCACTTAAAGTAAAAGTTGAATTCAAACAATTCGGTTTTGATGGGCTAATACCTGCTCTTGGAACAGGAGAAATTGACATAATTCTTGCAGGAATGACTATCCGTGGTGACCGTGCACTTGCAGTTAGCTTTGCCAATCCTTACTTCGCTACAGGACAGGTTTTGATGGTACCAAAGGGTGACACAGCAACAAAGTCTTGGGAAGATCTTGATCAGCCAGGCAAAAAAATTGCTGTTTCTCTAGGTACTACTGGTGCATTATTAGCTAAACAAATCTTTAAAAATGCAGAAATTGCTGACTTTGAGGACTTCCCTGCTGCCTCCATGGCACTTGTACAAGGTCAAGCAGATGGAGTCATCTATGACGAGCCAGGTGTACGTTCTTATGAGGGTATGAATCCTGATAACGTTCGCGGCGTTTATGACCTAATTTCAAAAGAAAATTTAGGAATTGCTGTCCGTAAAAACGATCTAGAAACTGTTCAATGGTTAAACTCTTTCCTTGATTCGTATAAAGGAAGCCCAGCAGAATTAGAATCTTTCAGTAAATGGTTTGAAAATGTCGATTGGATGGACGAAGTAGAAGCAGAATAAGAAATTCTTTCTAGGGGGCTTAACGATGCAATATCAAACAGATTGGAGTGTTATTCCAAATAACCTGCCTCTTTTCCTAGAAGGAATGTGGCTAACGCTGGAAATTTCAGCGTTAGCTCTACTTTTTAGTATTCCAATAGGGATTTTAATAGGGTTATTGAGAATTTCACGAAATAAGTTGGTTTCTTTTTTAGCCACAGCATACGTGGAAATTATGAGAGGGGTTCCCCTTCTCGTGCTATTATTTTGGATATTCTTTGTTCTAAGTAATTTTTTGAGGCTTGGTCCATATTGGTCAGCAATACTTGGTCTCGCAACGTTTTCTGGTGCTTTTATTGCCGAAATTGTCAGAGCTGGAATACAATCTGTCCCTAAAGGACAAATGGAGGCAGCTCGTTCCTCAGGTATGACCTCTGCACAGGCAATGAGACTAATTATCTTACCACAAGCTTTTCGTAAGGTGTTACCGCCGATGGCTTCCCAATTTATCATATTAATTAAGGATTCATCACTCGTTTCCGTTATATCGGTAATCGATTTAACACTAATCTCAAAAAATTTAGTAGCAACCAGTTTCCGCTCGCTTGAGGTATGGACCTTCGTTGCCCTATTATACTTTATAATGACGTTTACCCTATCGCAAATCATTCGTTATTTCGAGAAAAAATACCAGGTTACAGAATAATACATTCTCCCTATTCATGAGATGTAAAAGGAGCGACATGTATGATCTCTATCAAAAATGTACAAAAATCATTTGGTGACCATAAAGTGTTGCAGGACATCAATTTAGAAATTAAACAATCGCAAATCTTTGCCCTCATTGGCCCCAGTGGCGCCGGTAAAAGCACACTAATCCGAGCCATTAATGCCTTAGAGCCTATCAATGATGGTGAAATTGTAGTTGATGGAATTCCGATTCATAACAAAAAAACAAATATTAATGCAGCAAGAACTGAAATTGGCTTTGTTTTTCAATCCTTTAACTTGTATCCGTTCTTAACAGCTTTGCAAAACGTGACGATTGCTCCTATTAATGTTAAAAAAATGAGCAAAGTCGAAGCAGAGAAAAAAGGGCAAGAATTACTCACTATGCTTGGTCTTGAAGCAAAAATGGATGCCTATCCAAATCAATTGTCTGGTGGTCAACAACAAAGGGTCGCGATTGCACGTGCCCTTGCCATGGATCCGAAGGTCATGCTCTTTGACGAACCAACATCTGCCCTTGATCCAGAAATGATCAAGGAAGTTCTGGACGCCATTCGTAAGCTGGCTAGTACTGGAATGACGATGATTGTAGTAACACATGAAATGGGATTTGCAAGGGAAATGTGCGATCAAATAGTCTTTATGGCCGAGGGAAAAATTGTTGAGGTCTCCCCACCTGAATTGTTTTTCACCAACCCTTCAACAGATCGTGCACAAGAGTTTCTTTCAAAAGTACTTAACCACTAATCCACTGGAGGTACATAATTATGGAAGTAAAAGTACAAGGAGAACGCTGGTTTCCAGCTGAAACAAGTTTTTCTGACGAGTTAAAAGATTTATGGGGAAATTGGTATTGTGACTCTGAAGTTGGCAGACTTAGGTCAGTGCTTATGCACCGACCAGGAATAGAAATTGAAGATATTACAGTGGAGAACTTTGCTGATTTTCGTTTTCGCGCACCTATGAATCCTGTGAGGGCACGCCGACAGCAGGACGCTCTTGCTGATATTTACCGTGCTCATGGCGTTCAGGTCCATTACGTAGAAGGTCAACGAGAAGATAAACCAAATGCGATGTTTATGAGAGATTTACTGTTCATGACTCCCGAAGGCGCAATTGTTTGTCGCCCTGCGATTACAGCAAGAAGAGGTGAGGAAAAAGCAGTGGCCCGAACCCTCTCCTCTCTAGGTGTACCCATCATTAAAACGATTAATGGTGACGGATTCTTTGAAGGGGCAAGTGCAATGTGGATTAACCGTGAAACGGTTGTGATTGGGACAGGCAGTCGTACCAATGAAGCTGGAGCTCTTCAAGTAGAACGAGAACTGAGAAATATTGGTGTCACAAATATTATTCGGACACAGATCCCCTATGGTTCCATACATCTAGACGGTTATATGAACATGGCAGATAAAAATAAACTGGTGATTTTCCCTTGGCATACCACCTACGATTGTATGAATCAATTGCTCGACCTTGGGATTGAATTAATCGAGCTACCTTATATTGACGAACTTAAGCAAGGAATGAGCTTAAACTTTGTCGCATTAGCACCTGGAAAAATTGTTATGCCCACAGGCAATGAGCAAACAAAAAATCTGTTTGTTCAAAATAGGATTGAGGTCATAGAAGTTGAAATGGATGAAATCATAAATGGTTGGGGTGCCATTCATTGCATGACCGCCTTTTTAAATAGGGATCCAATATAAAAAATCGGGTATTCAGCCCGATTTTTTGCTTTCTATCTTGTTGTGGTGACAGGCACCAAAGTAAGCTTAATTCTTTGCTAATTTAGGAATTATTTTTTTACCTTGAGGAATTCCTTCTGGTGTGTCTTCTGCTGGTTTTGCCCGTTTGATAAATAAAGCTAACACAATGGCAATACAAGCTATAAATGTTGATACTAGGAAAGAAAAATTAATTCCATCTAGCGTTGCCTGCATAGTAATTTGCTGTTTCAAATCTGTCAGAGCAACGCCCGTTGGCTGCTCCTTTAAATTAGCCATGGCAGCTTCGCTGAGTACCTTTGCTTGTGATTCTGTACGGTTGGACATGATTGTTATTAATAACCCTGTACCTATTGCACCAGCAACTTGATTTAGTGTATTGTTCATTGCTGTTCCATGCGGATAGAAACGCGCGGGCAATTGATTTAAGCCATTTGTTGAGACTGGCATCATCACCATCGACATCCCAAACATCCGTACAGCATGCAGAATAACTAAATAAGTATAGGTAGTTTCAAATGTTAATTCACTGAAATAATAGGTTGTTACCGTCATAATGACTAATCCAGTAATCGCTAAAGTTCGACCGCCAAACCTATCAAATAACTTCCCTGTAATTGGTGACATCAATGCCATAACAATCGCACCAGGTAGCATCAGTAATCCAGCATCCATTGGCGATATCCCTCGAAGCGTTTGAACATAAATAGGAATTAATAGCATTCCTGAAAACATAGCCATATTAATAACCATAGAAATGGCTGATGATAAGGCAAACATCGGGTATTTAAATATGGTGAAATTGAGCATTGGACGTGCTAACTTCGATTGCCTTAACACAAACACTACCAAGGAAATAACCCCAATGATAATGGTTCCATAGACTTGAGGACTATTCCAGCCTTTATTACCTGCCGAACTAAAGCCATATAGCAACCCGCCAAAGCCAGCACTTGATAATAGAAGTGACAGTATATCAAGTTTGATATCAACTTTATCCTTTTTATCTTTTAATAAGAATAATCCAATTAATAAAACAACAACCGCAATAGGTGTTACAAAATGGAAAAGCATTCTCCAGTTATAATGTTCAATAATCCACCCCGATAATGTTGGACCAATCGCAGGTGCAGCCATTAAAATCAATCCAAAAATACCCATTGCAGCTCCCCTTTTTTCGATTGGGAAGGCAACTAACATCACATTCATTAACAACGGCATCATGATTGCGGAACCAGATGCTTGGATCATCCGACCCCCTAATAAAATTGGAAATACATGGGCAGTTCCAGCAAGAATCGTCCCGGCTGTAAATAACCCCATTGCAACTAAAAATAAGTTCCGTACTGAATATTTCTGAATTAAAAATGCCGTTGCCGGGATTAAAATCCCATTGACTAACATAAAACCTGTAGTCAACCATTGCACAGTTGAGGTTTCGATATTCAAGTCCACCATGATTGAAGGCAGGGCAATATTTAATAACGTATTATTTAAAAATGTAATAAAAGCCCCAATCATTAAAACGGTAAGGATCCCGTATGGCGGCCGATTAGTAGATTTTATTGATAGACCCATCTCAATTGTTCCCCCTATAGGCACCTAATCGTTTTAGTCTACCCCAATTTCACACTTGTATAATAGTATACTGCTTGTTCATTTTTGCAATCAAAGAAACCCGCTTCATTATAATGTCTAAGATACAAGGTATCACTGAAACCAGTTAATTTATACAGACAGTATAATTATTAATGCATGAAATAAAGTGGATATTTAAGCATATTATTATTAGTTAAAAGCCTATTTGTTATACATTTTAACTAGAATGGATAAAATTCTAGTTAAAAGGAGGAAAAGATCATGCTTCGTTTTTTTATGCTATTATCTGTATTATTTTTACTGCTCTTTTCCTGGCCTCTTATAGAAAAACAAATGGAAGGTACTGATTTACAAAAGACGATTGACCATCTTCTATCTGAAGTAACCGACCTAAAAGAGAACCCTGAAACCATAGCTGCATTTGATTCAATAAAAGAATCATTTCAGGAATTATTAAAACAATTTAACTTACAGGCAGAGGAACTTTCGGATTCAAAACAGGAAATTGAACCCAATCAAAAGGAAATAGAATTAAACACCCCTACGGAACAAATGTTTTCTGTTTATAATATTGAACTTGGAAAACCAAAATCAGAGATTGATCACTCTTTCGGCGCTCCAAAGCGCTCATCCATTAATGAATATGGGACCTATTGGTATACCTATCATGAAAATTATCAGGACTTTTTTATGGTCATGTATGATGAAGAGGATAATGTGGCTGGGTTATATACAAACCAAGGATTAATTGCTTCAACAATTGGAATCAAACTAGATAGCTCGAAGGAAAGTGTTCGTACAAAGCTGGGTGAACCCCTAACTAAAATTCAAAAAGGTATGGTTATATATCAGCTGCAAGAAAATAGCGACAATGATATCTTCCAAGCGGGTGGCGCATATGTAACTATTTTTTACGATAAACACGAGGGAGACACCGTAACTGCGATTCAATTAATTAGTGAAGACTTGGAGCAAAAGAAAACAGATTTTTATACAAAAGCCAGTCCCTCCTTAAAGGAAGGCTTTGAGTTACAGATGTTCGATTTAACTAATGCTACCCGCGTCAATCATCAGCTCCCCATCCTTTTATGGGATGATCATGTTCGAGAAACCGCAAGGAGTCATAGCGAAGATATGGCAAAAAATCAGTATTTTGACCACACGAATCTTGAAGGACAATCCCCATTTGATCGTATGGAAGAGGATAATGTAACTTTTATGCTGGCAGGAGAAAACCTAGCGACAGGTCAATTAAGCAGTATTTTTGCCCATGAAGGTCTGATGAATTCCCTTGGACATCGGGAAAATATATTAAAAGAAGATTATGAATTTTTAGGGGTTGGTGTTGCCTTTAATCAAAAATCTCAGCCCTACTATACGCAAAACTATTTCGCGAAGTAATTCCTCTTAAATTCCGAGTGATGAATTAAAGAATTTCGTTTGGATAAAATAATTGAGAGCAATTTTACAATTGCTCAATACATCGTCGGGAGTGATGTATCATGGCAAGAAACAAACTTTTGGTTCCTGGTGCAGGTAATGTTCTGGATCAAATGAAAGAAGAAATTTCCAATGAGTTTGGAGTTCAACTTGGTGCTGATACGACCGCACGAGCGAATGGATCTGTCGGAGGCGAAATGACCAAACGGCTTGTCGCATACGCAGAACAATCGTTACGAAATCAACAAGGTCAATAGCCATTGATTTCGAAAAAGAGGGACTTCGCAGTCCCTCTTTTTATTTTGGAACTTCACATGTGGCTGTAGGTTGTTCAATATTTTGAATACCAGCAATACCTTGATTATCAAGAAGTGAAGTTATTTTTTCTAGGTGAGCAAAATCCTCCACGACAATATAATTTGGCTGGAATAGTCGCTGTTTCACTTTGAATGTTAGTTTATAGGCATTGTCAACACGTGAATCATACCCATATAATTCATGCCAGCGAACAATTTGTTCGATTTGATAATGCTTAATTTGATTAGAAGGATAATATTTCCCATGAAGGATTATTCCATTGGGTATAACGTAAAAATTACCCTGGTGTTTGAACGCACTAATAATCGCAAAAAACAAATAAACGATATTAAAATAGGCTGAACCTAACCAATCAGTTGTGACAACAATTCCCAATAATCCTGCTATAAGGATTAGCGCAATCATTGTACTCCACTTTACCAATTGATAGGACCGTGTATTTTTTGTGAGTGGAACCATCTCTTTGTACTCAATTGGGATGAGGATACTTGCGAATTCACTTTCCTTTTTAGGATAGATAGCCACATTCGACATTTCTGCTGCCTTCTTTAAATTTAAACGATAACGAATAAGGTAATGGACTCCAATAAGGAAAATAATTGTAAACAAGATATTAATAAAAATTTAAAATCACACCTTCCTAAGCCTATTAATATTATCGCATTATATACATACGGTAGATTGATATTCCCAGGGTACTAATGAAGATATCTATTAGATCGCTTCCTTTATTTTAACAGAAGCATCCTCCCTTTTACCTCCAATTTTACTAAATTAATTTAAAAAATTGTATAAGTAGAAAAAGAAAAAATCCCCCAATTGGAGGACTCCACTTTAATTTGTCTGGTTTTTAGGAACTCGGCTACCTTTATAGAAAACTTGAAAAGCAAACAATCCTACAAACGAAACCAAACCGATGATATCACTAATACTTTCTGGATAAATTAAACACAAGCCTGTTAAGACAGCTGCAATTCGCTCAAACCAAAGTAATTTTCGCATCCAAAAGCCAATAACCCCTGCAGAGATTGCTAGCATTCCAATCAATGCGGTAAATACTACCCAAATTAATTGTGTCCATGTGGTATCAATCATCAATAATTCAGGTGATAAAACAAACATATACGGGATGATGAATGCTGATATAGCTAGTTTGGTTGACTCAACTCCCGTTCGGAAAGGTTCTCCGCCTGAAACAGCAGCTGCTGCAAATGCGGCTAATGCCACTGGAGGTGTGATGTCTGCTACTATCCCGAAATAAAACACAAACAAGTGGGCAGATAAATCTGGTACACCTAATAATATGATCGCTGGTGCTGCAATGGTTGATGTTATTACATAGTTCGCTGTTGTTGGCGAACCCATACCAAGGATCAAGGAAGCAATCATTGTCAAAAATAAGGTAGGAAGCAAGGCACCTCCAGCTATATCAAGCAATCCATTAGCCATCTTCAATCCTAAACCAGTTTTAGTTACAACCCCAACAATAATACCAGCAGCTGCTGTAGCTGCAGCCACGCCAAGTGCCGATCTAGCTCCATCAACCAGAGCACCAACCAGTCCTTTAAAACCAATTCTAGTTTCCTTTTTAACTGCACTAACCACAACAGTTATCACAATAGACCATAGAGCAGACCGAATCACACTTAAACCAGACATTAATAAAACGACAACGGCGATAATTGGCAACAATAAATAAAGCTTACTAAAGATTTCTTTTCGATTGGGGATTTCTTCTTTAGTTAACCCTCGAAGTCCCAATCGCTTGGCTTCAAAATGTGTCATTATCCATATTCCTGTAAAATAAAGGACGGCCGGAATCGCTGCTGCTTTTGCAATATCCCAATAGGAGATTCCCCCAATAAACTCAACCATAAGGAAAGCAGCAGCCCCCATTACTGGCGGCATCAATTGGCCTCCTGTAGATGAGGCAGCCTCGACAGCGCCTGCAAACTCTTTTTTATAACCGAGATTTTTCATCATTGGAATCGTAAAGGCACCAGAAGTAACCACATTCGCAACGGAGCTTCCACTAATTGTTCCCTGCAGTGCGCTAGAAAAAACGGCTACTTTTGCCGGACCACCGACACTTCTCCCCGCAATTGCAATTGAAAGATCATTAAAATATTGGCCAACGCCTGTTTTAATTAAAAAGGAACCAAATAATAAGAATAGAAAGATAAAAGTGGATGATACACCCAATGGGGTACCGAGAATCCCTTCTGTAGTAAAGAACATCGTTTGCACTAAACGATCTAGGTCTAGTCCGCGATGTGCAATAAATGATGGCATGTACGGGCCGAAAACAGCGTACACCATAAAAATCAGAGAAATGATGGTGATAGGTAAACCAACCGTACGGCGAGTTGCTTCTAATACTAATAGAATGGCAGACAGACCGACAATAAAATCAAGTTCAGCTAAGCTACCCGCCCTTAAAATCAATTCATCTATCATAATTGGCCAATAGGCACCAACAATGACTGAAATACCTGCAAAGATAATATCATACCAAGCAACCTTAAGTTCTTTTCCCCGATTTTTTTTCCGTGCTGGAAATAGTAAAAATATGAGTGCAAGTGCAAAACCTAAATGAATCGAGCGTTGAAGCTGTGCCGTTAACATACCGAATATTCCTGTATATAGATGAAATAATGAAAACGATAATAAGCCTGCAAAGGCAATCCATCTAAAGATTCCTTTTAACTTTCTTGTTCCTGCCTCTGGATCATACTTATCCAAAAGCTCCTGTTGTTTTTCATCAGAAAGGGCCTCTTCATAATGACTCAAGGATATTCACTCCTCTCCATTGCTCAAAAAAGTTTAGCTTACGTATTTCCACTTTGACAGAGATCCCTGGTTGGAGAGAACGAGATAATGGATACTCCTTGCTCTTAAAAATCACCCGATGATTTGCCCGGACCTGTCCGATTCGCAAATGAAAAAAAGGAAAAATAAGTTTCATATTTTTGATGTAATACTTCCCATCCTGTTGTTCAAATATTTCTCCTGCCGCCGCATTCGCAGGCATTCCAATGGAAAAATCTTCATAGACCAGCTCATATTGTTGAATACTTTGGCTAAGAGTAACCTTATAGCTTTCAATAACATCAGATAAATGAATAGAATGAGTGTATTTAATTTTAAAATTGTCCCCGTTTTTGACGGGTATGTAGGCAAGTTTATCGTTGGTATAGTTTGGTTGGAAGACAATTGCCTGTTGTAAGGGAATAGCTGCTATAATGATACAAAAAATACAGCAGATTAGTAGAATTAGGATGGTTTTTTTGTTCATATTACCTCCTGAATCCTGGGTATATTTACTATTTTATTGTTCTCTACAAAGAATAGGGTATTTACTACAAAATCAGGGTTACTTACTACAAAATTAACAGTCCTTACTACATAATTAACTATACTTACTACAATTATTGGTATCCTACTACAAATTTAGAATAAATTCCCAAAAAATAATAGACATACCTACACACCATCCAATATTATTAAAAAAGCAGACCGGCTCTTGCTGCCGGTCATCACTAAAAAACGATGGGATAATTATTGCGCCTTTACCCCTTTTTCATCAAAGTACTTTTGTGCTCCTGGATGTACTTCAATCCCAACCCCATTAAGAGCATTTTCCACCTTAATTAATTTCCCTTTTGCATGTGTTACCTTATCTAAATTCTCAAAGATTGCCTTTGTAATATCGTAAACTACAGCTTTTGAAAGATCGCTGCTGACAACAAGCATCGCTTGAACAGCTACGGTTGTAATGGCACTCTCTAACCCATAAGTACCAGATGGAACTTCATCTTTTACATAGTATGGATACTTTTGAATTAGCGCATCAATCTTATCCTGTTCTATCGAAATAATCACAACATCCTCTGTAGCCGATAATCCTTCCACTGCACCAGTTGGTGTACCAGCTGTTACAAATGCCGCATCAATGGTTCCATCTTGAATTCCTTGAGTAGACTCATCAAAGGAAAGATCCTGTTTCTTAATATCATCAAAAGTCATTCCGTGAACTTCAAGAATTTGTTCAGCATTTGGAGCTGTTCCGGAACCAGGTGCCCCTACTGAAACCTTTTTGCCCTTTAAATCCTCCACGGATGTAATTCCAGATTTTTTAGTTGTTACAATTTGAATCGTCTCTGGATAAAGGGTAGCAATCGCCATTACATTATCGACAGCTTTACCCTCAAACATTAATTTACCCTCGGTTGCATACGAGGCAATATCTGTTTGGCTAAAAGCTATTTCCGCGTCACCGTTTTTTAGTGTGGTCATGTTTTCTGCCGACGCCCCGCTTGTCTCAGCATTTGTTTCAATCCCTGTTTCATCTCCAATAATTTTTGCAAAAGAACCACCTAGCGGGTAATAGGTTCCACCGGTACCGCCGGTAAGTATACTAATAAATTCGGGCTTTTCCTCTACTTCTGCCCCTTTTTCCGGATCAGCCTTTTCCTCGTCAACTTCCTTACTACCACAGGCTGCAAGAATCATAGAAAGTGTTAATAGAAAAACCAATGATAGGAAAAAACTTTTCTTTTTCATCTGTAATACCCCCTTTATTTATTTGACGACCCCTCCTATCCATTCTTATTAAGGAGAAGTTTGAAACTTGTCAACTATTACAAATTCGGTACTTTAGACCCATGCAATGTTACAAATAAATACCAGGCATCATCCAACTTTCTGGACGATGCCTGGCACGCTTTTTTAAAAACTATTAACTGTTAACTGAATCCTTTGCCTTTGCTTCAAGGCGACGACGGTGCAAAATTGGTTCTGTATAACCGTTAGGTTGCTCATAGCCTTTAAATACCAGGTCACAAGCAGCCTGAAATGCAATCGATTGCTCAAAATCCTCAGCCATTGAATGATAAGCTGTATCTCCAGCATTTTGCTCATCAACCACTTTAGCCATTCTCTTTAACGTTTCAAGAACTTGTTTCTTCGAACATATTCCATGATGTAGCCAATTAGCCATATGTTGACTTGAAATCCGAAGTGTCGCTCGGTCTTCCATAAGTCCGATATTATTAATATCAGGCACTTTTGAACAACCAATTCCTTGGTCCACCCAGCGAACAACATAACCAAGAATCCCTTGAGCATTATTATCAAGCTCTTGTTGAATTTCCTCTATAGACCAATTTATCTCGCTTTCTACTGGTATGTCTAAAATATCATCTTGTAAATTATTTGTTTCCTTTTTTAGTTTTTCTTGGACATCCCTTACATCCAATTGATGATAATGAAGGACGTGCAGAGTTGCGGCCGTTGGAGATGGAACCCAGGCCGTATTTGCTCCGGCTTGAACATGACCAATTTTTTGTTTCAGCATTTCTGACATTAAGTCAGGCATTGCCCACATCCCTTTTCCGATTTGAGCACGCCCCTGTAAACCTGCATCAAGACCAACAATGACATTAGATTTTTCATAACTTTGCAGCCATGTTGCAGATTTCATATTATTTTTTCGAATCATCGGACCAATTTCCATAGAAGTATGGATTTCATCCCCTGTCCGGTCTAAGAATCCAGTATTAATAAAGACAATTCTCTCTTTAACTTCACGAATACATGCTTTCAAGTTCAATGATGTACGGCGTTCCTCATCCATGACACCAATTTTTAGTGTATTCCTTTCAAGTCCAAGCAAATCCTCGACACGGTCAAAAAGCTCGCCTGCAAAGGCCACTTCTTCTGAACCATGCATTTTTGGCTTAACAATATAAATGGAGCCTTTAGAGGAATTTTGATATTTTCCATTTCCTAGCAGTGAATGCATGGCAATCAAACTAGCGAATACAGTATCCATTATTCCTTCAGGAACCTCTTCCCCATCCTTAGTTAAAATGGCATTACTTGTCATTAAATGACCTACGGTTCGAATGAACATAAGCGACCGTGCTTTTAAGGAAATTTCCTCTCCCTTTACGGAAGTATAAAGCCGATCTGGATTGAGTGTTCTAGTTACCGTTTTTCCTCCCTTTGTGAACGAGGCTGTTAAGTCCCCCTTCATCAATCCAAGCCAATTTTGATAAACTAATACTTTATCATCTGCATCAACCGCTGCTACTGAATCCTCACAATCAATAATGGTTGATAACGCTGATTCTATAAAAATATCTTTAATGCCCGCTTGATCTGACTGACCAATCGGATGGCTTCGATCGACCTGAATTTCGAAGTAAAGTCCGTTATTTTGAAGTAAAATACCCAAGGGTTCCTCTGGTTTTCCTTGAAACCCAACAAGTTTCGTATCATCTTGAAGACTGGTTGTATTTCCGTTATTTAGAGAAACTGCCAATCTGCCATCCACAATTGCATAGTTAATTGCTTCCTTATGGGAAGATTGCTTAAGTGAGGCTACTTGATCAAGAAAACTTTTCGCAAATGAAATAACCTTTTCCCCGCGGATCGGATTATAATTCCCTGCTTTATGGGCTCCTCCTTCCTCGCTAATTGCATCAGTGCCATATAACGCATCGTAAAGGCTACCCCAACGAGCATTGGCAGCGTTAAGTGCATAACGGGCATTATCGGAGGGTACAACTAACTGCGGTCCAGCTTTTAGTGCCACTTCTTCATCCACATTCTCTGTTGTAATTTGAAAATCCTCTCCCTCTAGTTCTAAATAGCCTATCTCTTTCAAAAATTGTTTATATTTATCAAATTCAAAGCTCTTATTTTCTTTATGCCATTGATTTATTGCGTCTTGCAATTCACCTCTACGAGTTAACAGCCGCTTGTTTTTTGGTGTTAGACCCTCGAAAATCGTTTCAACACCTAACCAAAATCTGTTAGCTTCTACGCCGGTTCCTGGTAATGCTTTCTGATTAATAAAACTATAGAGTCCAGAAGCTACTTGAAGATTTCCCACCTTGACATAGTTTGTCATATTAAACTTTTCCCCCTTTATGTATCAGTATTTAATTGCCTTTTTATTTAGATAACCTTTTTCTTAACTAATTGTCAATACTATTCAGAAAATTCATTTGATTATAAAGTTTTTTTGATACCCATGAAATCATATATAGATGTTTACACCAAAAAGGCTGCCAGAGTTTCTCGGGCAGCCTGATAGTTGAATGAATGATTATGATCTTTTGTTGCGGTTACGCAAAAAGGTTGGGATATCTAATGAATCTTCCGGATCTTGCCTTTGTTGATTATAGTCCTGACGTACGGGTTCTTCACGCTTTAGCTGTTCACGCCTATTTGACTGGGGTTTTGACATTACACCCTTTGTTGGATCTGAAGTCGCACTTAAGTTCGTCTTTTCTACATCTGAAAAACCAGTCGCAATGACCGTTATCAGAATTTCATCTTTTAAGTTTTCGTTAATAATTGATCCAAAAATCATATTCAATTCCTTATCTGCAGCAGAACCAACTATGTCTGCAGCCTCTTGAACCTCATATAGACTTAAATCAGTTCCCCCAGTGATGTTCATGAGTACACCTTGTGCACCATGGATGGAGGTTTCGAGTAATGGACTGGAAATGGCCTTTTTGGCGGCTTCAACAGCTCGGCCTTCCCCTTTCGCCGATCCTATACCCATTAAGGCTGTACCTTGATTAGACATAATTGTTTTTACGTCAGCGAAATCAAGATTAATTAATCCAGGTACAGCGATTAAATCAGAAATCCCTTGAACACCTTGACGAAGGACATTATCTGCTTCCCTAAAGGCTTGAATCATCGGTGTTTTTTTATCTACTATTTGTAATAACCGATCATTGGGAACAATAATTAACGTGTCTACAGCTGCCCTCAATGCCTCGATTCCAGCTGAGGCGTTAGCAGCACGCTTACGCCCTTCAAACCCAAACGGACGTGTAACTACACCAATCGTTAAAGCGCCAAGTTGGCGAGAGATTTGTGCGATTGCAGGTGCAGCACCCGTTCCTGTTCCTCCGCCCATTCCAGCGGTGACAAAGACCATGTCTGCCCCTTTTAATACATCTTCTATCTGTTTGTAGCTTTCTTCTACTGCTTTTCTACCAACTTCCGGGTTTGCACCTGCTCCTAACCCCCTGGTTAAGGATGCACCAATTTGCATCTTAATTTCTGCTTTTGATAGGTTAAGGGCTTGAGCATCTGTGTTTACAGCAATAAATTCTACCCCTTGTACTCCACCTTCAATCATTCGGTTTACCGCGTTATTTCCGCCTCCGCCGACACCAATTACTTTTATCCTCGCAACCTGATCTATATCCATGTCAAATTCCCACATAATCTTTCCTCCTACGAATTAACTAACATTAATCTACTATTCTAACAAATTACAATATAATGCCTTTGAAATGTAGTTTTCACTTTACTTGAACGATAATTATGAACCACTCATCCAATTAGAAACTTCCTTCAGAACTAGTTTTATGTATTTAGATAAAACTTTTTCCTGTTAGTTAACATTTTATCAGTAAAATGTGATTTTTAATATAGTAAATATGATACCAATCGGCATTAGAATGGCAAATTTTCTCCTGAAGCTGTTAATATCTGCCATACTAAAAACACCTGTTCGGTATTAGCTGAACAGGTGTTTTTAAAGGCTATCTTTTTTAAGAAAAAAGACTTTTAATACTTTCAATTAAATTTTTGAAGAAGTCGGCTATTGTTTGCAAAAATCCTTTTTCTCCCACTGCTTCATCAATTCGCTGCTGTATGTCCTTTGAAAGATTTTCAAGCTGCGATTTCACACTATCAAAATTGATATTAAGGTCGCGCATTTTTTCAAACAAATCTATTAACAGCTGACGGTCTTTTTCACTTAAGTTGATTTCCAGAGTCTTTAGCTTTTCATCTATGATTTTTATCAAATCTTCCTTCGTTGCTGGATTTTGCTCAGCAATTTCCTTTTTAATCTCCGTTAGTAACTCACTTACCTTTTCCTTATCCATACCTTCTTTTTTTGCTAAATCTGTTGCAAGATTCAACTCTTCATTGGCCACTTCTGTTCGTTCCTTATCTAGTCCGGTGCCTTTTCCTTCGTCGTATGCCTTGTAGATTCCAACAAGTGCGGAATGTCCGCTTACTTTAACAGGTGAGGCCACATAGACAATCGCATCCTGTACCCCTGCAGTCAACAGTGCATTCGCATACATTTCATCGGTAACTTCAGTAATATTTTCAGGTGTTACCTGCTTAATTACCAGCCCTTCACCTGTGTCTTTTCGAACGATTTTTGCCGAGGAGTACATATTGGAGTGTCGCTGCCCATTAATGTAAGTAACGAGATCTTCTCCCGTTACAGTAATCTCTTTTACCTTACTGCTGTCATCCACATCAAAAAGCTTTCTAACTTCTTCTTTTTGTGACTCAGATAATGCTTCCCCCAAAACAACTACGGGCAATCCGTACTTTTCATTGATGCCTTCTTCCCCTGTTGAGGCTAAGGCAATGCCTGTACTGCTAATAAATAAAACCAATATAAGTAATACAGTAATTGCAGCATTCTTAAAATAATTTCCTAATCTCATAGAAGCTCTCCTTATTAAAAAATATTATATCTTATTCTACTATAGACGATTAACCAATCAAAATAGTTTCAAAAACTAATGAATCCCATAAATGGTTTGGATACTTATATATCAATTTGTTGTAATATAAAGTATATATTGGTATTTCATTTAATATTTATTTTATATTATGTGTTTGAAAGGAGCAATTTACATGAGTGAACGATTTAAAGCTATCTTAATTGATAAAACGGAGGATCATTTTTCCGTCGATGTTAAAAATATTTCTTTTAATGAGTTGCCTAGTGCCGATGTATTGATTAAAGTGGCTTATTCGAGCGTCAACTATAAGGATGGACTTGCCAGTATTCCAGAGGGTAAAATCATCCGCTCCTACCCTTTTATTCCTGGAATTGATTTATCTGGAATAGTTGTATCGTCCGAAGACCCTCGTTTTCGTGAAGGTGATAAAGTGATTGCCACGAGCTATGAGATTGGAGTATCTCATTATGGAGGATTTAGCGAATATGCCCGCATTCCTGGTGATTGGATTGTACCTTTACCAGAGAACCTATCCTTGGAAGAGGCAATGATTTATGGAACAGCCGGGTTTACTGCAGCTCTTTCTGTCCAAAGGTTAGAGGATAATGGGCTATCACCAGAAAAAGGTAGAGTCCTTGTAACCGGTGCGACTGGTGGCGTAGGGAGTATCGCGGTTTCCATCCTCGCAAAACGCGGCTACGAGGTTGTTGCCAGCACTGGAAAAGCTACGGAACACAACTTTCTGCATACGCTCGGTGCAATGGAAGTAATCTCTCGGGAACAAGTTTTTAACGGCAACGTAAAAGCTTTAGATAAACAGCTCTGGGCAGGTGCTGTTGACCCTGTAGGTGGAGAATCACTTGCATCTGTAATAAGTAAAATGCATTACAGCGGTTCAGTGGCAGTAAGCGGACTAACCGGTGGTGGAGGCGTGCCCACATCTGTATTCCCATTTATTTTGCGAGGCATTAACCTACTCGGCATCGACTCTGTCAATTGCCCCATGGATGTCCGGACAAAGCTATGGAACCGAATGGCAACCGATTTTAAGCCAACTGTTTTACATTCAATTTCTAAGGAAGTTACTCTAGAAGACCTTCCAGAAACTCTCGCTATTATTTTGAAAGGACAAGCTAGAGGAAGATATATTGTAAAACTGTAACTAAAGAGAGACCGCTAATATTCTCCGAGAATATTAGCGGTCTTGTTAAAATCTAATATTCCTCTACCGTTGCGATGTATGGCAAATTTCTATATTTTTGCGCGTAGTCAATCCCATATCCGACAATAAATTCATCTGGAATGACAAAGCCAACATAATCAACAGGCAGTTCTACTTTCCGTCGCTCAGGCTTATCTAAAAGCGTACAAATTTTTATTTGTTTTGGCTTATGCATCTTTAAATGATCCCGAAGGAAATGCAGTGTAAGTCCACTATCAATAATATCTTCGACCACGACTACATTCCTGTTCGTAATATTCGCATCAAGGTCCTTAATTAACTTAACTTTTCCTGTTGTTTCTGTTTGGTCGCTATAGCTTGAAACTGATATAAAATCGACTTTAACATCACCCTTGAGCTCACGAATCAGATCAGCTGCAAATACAAACGATCCTTTAAGGACAACAATGAGGACTATTTCCTCATTGACCAAATCGTTTTCAATTTCCTTTGCCATTTCCTTTACTCTCTGTTTAATATCTGCCTCTGAAATCATCGTTTCTTTTATTCTATATGCCACAAATCAAACCTTCTTCCTTTATGTAATCCTTCTTAGGATGGCCCTAATCTATACGGTTTAGCAACTCCCGCACCCCATAATATATTAACACAATAATATTCAATAAATAGTTACACAACTAATGGTAACAATAAAGACGTTGAAATTGAAAAGAATATTTTTAGTGGTAGTATATATCTTAGGTTCAAATGTCACTAAATTAAAGGTGTGTAGAAAATGACAATAGGTATTGGCAGTTCAGCATTAAAATGGTTTAAAGAGGAAGTTGGCATGAAAACAGGGGATAAAGTGAAATTTTATCCACAGATATATGGAAGCAGTCCGGTGCAAGGAAGTTTTGCGATTGGTTTTTCAGTGGACAATACCCCTATCGATATGGTAGTACATACAGAAATCGAAGGATTAACATTTTATATAGAGTCAACAGATTTGTGGTTTTTTGATGAGCATGACCTACAAGTGGATTATAATGAAGAAAAAGATGAATTAGAATTCAGTTATACAAAATCTTAATTGACTTACAAAGTGCCCGATTGCTTGGTGAAAACAGGCAATCAGGCACTTTGTGGTAAAGCGGTGAACATAAAAACTTATAGTTACCTTAATGACATACCGCCATCAATATGAATAATCTCCCCCTGGATCATTTGAGCTTCTGGTCTTGCTAAAAAGGCAATCGTTTCGGTAACATCCTCGAATCGTAGATTTCTTCCGCTCGGATTGTTGCGTTTAGTCGCTTCTAGGCGAGGACCAGCATTCTCACCAAACATGGTTCGGTAAGCCTCTGTATCCAAAGCTCCAGCGGAAACAACATTTGCTCTAATTCCTTGTGGTGCTAATTCTACAGCCATATACCGGATAATCGCTTCTGTAAACGCTTTTGTCGTACCCAAGGCTGCATACTTAGGAGTGGCTTTACTCGCTCCTTTACTTGACAATGCAATGATGGTAGAACCATATTTTAAAAGCGGCCGAAGTTCCCGCGTAATGTCTATTAGTGAAAGACTGCTAACCTCGACAGTTTTTCTCCAATCCTCTGGATCAATCTCTAACGAATCTCCTCTAATGATCCCTGTCGCACAATGGACAATCAGGTCAATCGTATCGACCTCTTGTTTTATGATGTCCGTCATTTCTTTCACTTCCATATAGTTTCCAACATTGCACTTTAATAGGTAGGGTGTCCCACCTTTTGCAGTTACTTCCATAAAAGCTGTATTCGCCGCTTCATCATCATGAAAGTAATTTAGAAACAATTTGTTCCCTGGCTCAGAAAATCTTAAGGCTGTTGCTTTTCCAATCCCTTTTGTTCCACCAGTAATTAATATATTCATACATCCTACCCCCGAAATAATATTTTTATTATTCTAATAATACTACCATACTAAACATATGAAAAAGAATCCCTAATAGACAGTTTTTTAAACATATATTCAAAAAATGCCTTAATATTTTATAGAATCTTATTTTCATTTTAAAGCTATTTATTTTTTATCTTTAAAGTTATCGATATAATAGGAATATAAGTGCTGATATAAGGGGGAAACCGTGGATAAAGAAAAGAAAGATATTAATCAAGATTCCGAAGAAGAAATGGATTGGGAAGCCTTTTTTGCTGGGGAAAATGCAGAAGAATGGGAAAAAGAAAAAGAGAAGAAAAGAAAGCGAAAAAAGTTTATCGTAAGAATCATAAGTCCATTGCTTGTGCTAGCCTTACTAGTAAGCACATTAGAGATATGGTTTAATCTATTCAATCTCCCTGCAATCCGCTTTGTAGAGGTATCGAATCGACTTTCAAAGCAATCAGAAGTGAAGGAATTTAAGAAGTCCGTTGTAACGATTGAATGGGATGGAGTAAAAGGTACAGGCTTTAATATCGATGCTGATGGATTAATAGTCACCAATGAGCATGTGGTTGAACATTCAAATAGAGTAAATGTCCATTTTAAAACAGGAGAATCCTTTGTTGGGACAGTTATCTCAAAACACCCAGAATTAGACCTGGCAATTGTTGATATTGAGGCAAAGAACCTGCCAATTCTGACACTTTCCGATGAAGAAGAGTGGGAAAAATGGAAGAATGAGAAAATTATTTTCATTGGTAACCCGTTAGCTTTCACACAAATCGCCAATGAAGGTACCATCATTGGTAAGGCTCTGCTTAAGGACTGGAATGTGCCCGTTATGATGATTGAAGCTCCCATTTATAAAGGGAATAGTGGCAGTCCGGTATTAAATAAATCGGGTGAAGTAATTGGTATAGTCTTTGCCACATTGCAAAACCCGACAATTGATACCAAAGAAATTGTTGGGGTTGCCATACCTTCTTATTATCTTAAGACAGTACTAGATACTATTCCATAGCCAAGGAATAGTAGGTTTTATAAGTGCATTATTTTCCCCCACGCTGCTTCTTAAGGGAGACTGGGCATCAACAAATAGGAATGCAGTGTTGTTTTATGAAAAAACAACACTAGCATTCTAAATTTTTCTCTAAAACCTAAGTTCTCGTATATCCTGTAAATTCATGCCAGCCAAATCAGGCATTAGTAAAGGATTTCCATTTTGATGATCCAAGATTGTTTTAAGTGCCAAAATTGTAGGCGGGGCAATAGAAATCTCTCGACTTTTATAAGCTAACAGTGCTTCTTCAGGAGTGTACCAGACAGCATGATCAATTTCATTTAAATCAGGTTTCGGGGATTGCCCTTTTGGTAGTTGCGCAATAAAAAACCGTGTATCAAAACGAATGGGACTTTCCTCTGGAGTGGTTAGGTTTCCAATGTATGTTAAGCTTTCAAGATGAAAAATAATTCCCTCATTTTTCAGCAGTTCTAAAAAGGAAATTTCCCCATTTAAGAGCTGTCGCCGGTATTTCTGTTCTGTTTCTTTATCAAAATGAACCCCGGTACCATCAAACGAACTGCAGAGTAAAACACCCACCTCTTCAAATAACTCCCGAGCTGCCGCCACATAGTAGCCCTGATTAACTAATTCATTTGAGTTATCCTTATTTATAAACTGGCTATCCGCTTTATGGTCACCCTTTTCAACAGCTCCACCAGGGAATACATATTGTCCACCCATAAATTTCATCGTTTTTGGTCTTTGTGTTAAATAAATTCTAGACATTTGATCCATTAACACTACCGTTGATGCAGGTCTCGGAGTAACCGCCACAACTATTCCCCTCCTTAAAGTCTTTTATCAGTTATTCGCTTGGTTATCTTTTATTCCCTGCATAAATATAAATTTACAAGGAAAAACTCCCTTCCAGAAGATAGAAAGGAGTATGAAATAGACTATTTTGATGTGGTTTAACCAGTAGGCAGCTTCATTTTATCAATGATGGTTGATAAATAATTTCTTACCGTTCCGCCTGAAGCAGATTGGTGTTTTGTGTATTCAACTTCTTTTATTCCCTTTAACTCACATATTTCTGATTCATTATAAGAATATTCGTCCATTAATTCAGGTGAGTAAATCCGCTCTCCGTCTAAAATTTTCCTGACTGAGCTGACTAATTCCTCGCTCGGGCTATCCTTCAATAAATAACCTCTTACATCCGCTTTTACTGCATCATGAAAGTAACCAGCCCTAGCAAACGTAGTTAAGATAATGACTTTGCATCCAAAGGTCTTTAATGCCCGGGCTGCCTCTAGTCCGCTCATTTCAGGCATCTCAATATCCATGATACATACATCAGGCTGTAACTCGTATATCAACGTTAGAGCCTCCGCCCCATTGCACGCCTGCCCAACTACTTCCATATCCTCTTCTAAATCGAGTAAGGAGCCAATGGTTCCTAACAGCATTTCCTGATCCTCAGCAATGACAATTCGAATCATTTACTTTCTCTCCTTATCGGGCAGCAACTATATAAGAGTAAGACCCCCCTCGAATAAAGGAGAGTCTGCCATTACATAATTTAATGCTCTGGTTTTGCTTGAACGGAAATACTATTCTTTTTAGCTAAAGCCTTTACCGCTTTAAAGGTTACAAAATCCTGCTTTTTCTCATCATATAAACGGAAACGCAGGGATTTTAAGCTAGTTGCAAGTGTAATTGTTGGTACGTTTTGTAATGGAGGTGTATTTTTATGTGCTTCTTCGAGTTTATAGTTAGGTACCCTTGGACTTAAATGATGCACATGGTGAAAGCCAATATTTCCAGTCAGAAATTGCATGACTTTTGGAAGCTTATAAAATGAACTTCCTTCCACTGCCGCTTTTACATATTCCCACTCTTTATCCTCTACAAAATAAGAATCTTCAAAGGTATGCTGGACATAAAACAGCCAAATACCTATTGAACCTGACAACATGAAGATTGATCCTTGTACCATAAGAAACGACTGCCAGCCAATTGCCCAACAAAGCAATGCAATCGCGGCTACAATAAGAACATTTGTCAAATACGTGTTCATACGTTCTTTCTTTTTGGCACCTTTACGATTAAAACGATTTTTAATCATGAAAACCCAAATTGGTCCTATTCCAAACATCACTAATGGATTGCGATAAAAACGATAGGCAAACCGTAATTTAAGCGGTGCGGCTAAATATTCTTCTACCGTCAATGTCCAAATATCCCCTGTTCCGCGCTTATCCAAGTTCCCACTCGTCGCATGGTGAACAGAATGCTCATGACCCCATTGATCAAACGGGAATATTGTTAAGACTCCCATCGCTGTTCCAACTATTCTATTTGCTTTACGGCTTTTAAAGAATGAATGATGGGTACAATCATGAAAAATAATGAAGATCCGTGTTAAAAATCCAGCTGCAATTACTATTGGTACTAACGCTAACCAATAAGAAACAGATAAGCTGATATATGCCATGTACCATAAGATTACAAAAGGTCCCACCGTGTTAATGATCTGCCAAATACTTTCCTTTGTCGTTGATTTTTCATATGGAGCAACTTGTTTTTTTAAAGTTTTCGTATTTTGTAAGGTCATTTTCTCATTTTCCCTTCCTTTAACTTGTTAACCATAGTATAGGGGAAGGATAATAATCTTATAAGTACCAGGTGTCATATGCTGGGCATGACAAATGTCATATATAAGTTGTCCGCTTAGCAAAAAAGTCCTAATAAATCCTTACGTATCAATACTTCATGGATAATCTAATTTTTTTAAAAAATTTTTAGAAATATAAAAATCCTTCTTCCTTACCTGGGAATATTACATTTATTATTGAAAAAAGAAGCCCAATTGCCTTGATTTCAAGTATAATGAACCATGTTCAGATGATGCATATGATATTTCTTTATGAGAAATCCTATATATATGTCGGATAATCCAAAAAAACGAGGTTAGTACATGAGTGAAAAAAGTTTTGACGAGTATAAGTTAAGTGAAGAAATAAAACGAGCATTATCCGTATTAAAATACGATGCCCCCACAGAGGTTCAGAGTGAAGTCATCCCTCAAGCATTAAAAAATCAGGATCTTGTTGTAAAATCACAAACTGGGAGCGGCAAGACGGCATCCTTCGGTATTCCTATATGTGAATTGATTGAATGGGAAGAGAGGAAACCACAGGTATTAATTCTGACACCAACACGGGAGCTTGCGGTTCAGGTTCGTGAGGATATTACAAATATTGGCCGATTCAAACGAATTAAAGCGTTAGCTGTTTATGGAAAGGAACCGTTTACCAAGCAAAAAGAAGAATTGAAGCAAAAAACACATGTGGTTGTCGGTACACCAGGTCGTGTCATGGATCATATTGACAGAGAGACCCTAGTTTTAGACGAAATAAAATATTTAATCATCGATGAAGCAGATGAAATGCTGAATATGGGCTTTATCAATGATGTTGAAAGGATTATTAGCGAACTGCCTTCAAACAGAGTAACGATGGTATTTTCAGCAACACTTCCTAAAGATGTTGAAAATCTCTGTCATAAGTATATGAAGGATCCAATTAATATCGAGATTGCCTCAACGGGAATCACCACTAATACAACGGAACACTTTTTAATTGAAGTGAAGGAAGAGGAAAAGATTCAACTTTTGAAAAATGTGACTGTAGTGGAAAACCCAGACAGCTGTATTATTTTTTGCCGAACGAAAGAACATGTAGATACAGTCTATAGCGAATTGGAAGCAGCCAATTATTCCTGTGAACGACTTCACGGAGGTTTGGAACAAGAAGACCGATTTGCTGTTATGGATGGTTTTAAAACAGGGAACTTTCGCTATCTCGTCGCTACAGATGTTGCAGCACGCGGAATTGACATCGATAATGTCACTCTGGTTATCAACTATGACGTACCAATGGAAAAAGAAAGCTATGTTCACCGTACAGGCAGAACAGGCCGGGCTGGTAATAAAGGAAAAGCGTTAACATTCGCCACACCTTATGAAGGAAAATTCCTAAAAGCGATTGAAAGATACATCGGCTTTGAACTAACGAAAATTGATGGACCTACTCCCCAAGAAGTGACAGCTGGGAAAGAAGCTTTTGCCGAAAAAAGCAGTGGTCGCCGCGTGGTAAGAAATAATAAAACTGCACGAATTAACCAGGACATCACGAAGCTTCATTTCAATGGCGGGAAAAAGAAAAAAATCCGTGCCGTCGATTTCGTTGGAACGATATCAAACATTCCCGGGGTCTCTGCTGAAGACATTGGAATTATCACTATTCAGGATAATCTCTCCTATGTTGATATTTTAAATGGCAAAGGTTCCCTTGTGATACAAGCGATGGAGAATACAACGGTTAAAGGGAAGAAGTTAAGGGTTAGTATAGCAGTAAAATAATTAACAAGGACGATTACTTTGAGTAATCGTCCTTTGCCTATTGTGGAAAATCTTCTTCCATTTTAATTCATAGGAAATTTTATTATGAAACGATGGCGACAGTTTTTTTAAAGCAATCTACCGCCTTAGTTGGATCAACAGAATAACCAAGTTCATTTAATGTCTCTCCAATTAATTCAATTGCTTTTTCTAACATTTTTTCGGTCGTATTTCCCATATGACCGATTCGGAACGCTTTTCCTGCCAAATGAGCAAGCGCACCAGCTAGGATAAGACCTTTTTTAGCGAGGGCGGCACGGAATGCAGCATCGTCCATTCCTTCTGGGTAAAGTATACAACTAAGTGTAGCAGCTGCAACCTCTTCTTCTGCTAATGCCTTCATTCCATAGACTTCAAGGCCGGCTCTGACCGCTTTACCAAATGCACTGTGGCGCTTATATCTTCTTTCCATTCCCTCTTCCAACACCAATTTCATCCCTTCTTCATAGGCATAAATTAGGTTGACAGGAGGCGTAGCAAAGTACTTGCCGGGATCATTCATAATTGGAATCCAATTATAAATATCACAATAATATGCAGGAACTTGTTTGATTTTTGCACGAGCGTCTAACGCTGTTAGATTAAATGCAACAATCGCCAAACCTGGAGGCACTCCGATTGCTTTTTGCGAACCTGTTAAAATGACATCGATTTTTCCATCCGCCTCACCATAGGTTTTACTCATATCTTCTTCCATTGCTGCAGTCGCACAAACTCCATCAAGAATGACAAGTGCGCCATGCTTTTTAATGATTGGCACAAGTGCATCTAAATCGGCTGCAACTCCCGTGGAAGTGTCCGCATGGGTAATTGTAACAGCCTTAAACTTTCCGTTAACCAGTTTCTCTTCGACCTCACTCGGAGAAACCTGCTTGCCCCATTCAGCTTGGAGCACGTCTACTTCAATACCAAAAGCTTCACCTAATTTAATGAAACGATCACCAAAATAACCATGACTAATGACTAAAAGCTTTTCCCCGGCTGCTACTGTATTAACAAGCGCCATTTCCATTGCAACCGTACCAGACCCGGAAATGACAAATACTTCACCGTCTGTCTTCAGCATATTCCTTGTCATTTCAATTGCATTCCGATAAATGGCGACAAACCTTGAGTCAGTGTGACTCCGTGTTTCTTGAGCAAGAGCATCATAGATAGAATCAACAACTGGTGTTGGACCTGGTATGAGAAGCATTTCTTTATTACGCATATTATTTCCTCCTAAAATACAATTCTTCATTATTCTTCTAATTTTTACTAGTAAGTCCTTCTTTTCTCTCTAAATTTACTTTCCCCAAACACTTCGATCTGGAATTCATTATGTACATATCGTAAAAGATACACATCAGGGTTGCTTAACTTTTGCCATTGTTCAAAACCAAAGATCATATTATAATATTTTAACAGTAAACTCATAATATTTCCATGAGTAACAATAGTTAATATGTTTAAATCTACTTTGAAGGATAATTTCCAGTAGCACTTTTTCTCTCGAAATTTGGCTTTTTATACATAAAAAAACACATTCCTAATGATGAAATGTGCTTTGAATGTATTAATCCTGTATATTCTTTACTCTTCCCGTAAGACTGGAAGTGTGCAGCAGCGGAAGGATCCTCCTGATTTAATAATTTCAGTAATATCGACTTCAATGACCTCAAATCCTCTGTTGCGAAGCTGTTTATTTACTTGTTTATTAACAGGAAGGCTAAGAACCTTTTTGTTGCCGATCCCTAACACATTGGTTCCCAAGGTAAATTGTTCTTCTTCTGATACTTAAATTAACTCATATCGAGAAGAAAATAGTTCAATGTTTTCCTTTGTTAATGCAGGTGGATAAATGAGGGCAACTTCTGGTGATACAACATTAAATACGCAATCTAAATGAAGATATTTTTCTATAAAGTGTATCGCTTTTACTTCAAATTGGTTTAATAGACTTTGCAAATGGTCGATGGCCTGTTGATGGGTCCTGTTGCTTAATCCCACGTAGATGGTATCTCGATCAATGATGACATCTCCACCTTCAATATGGTCCTCAGCTAAATTGTAATAGGAGAGTTCTTCATCATCGAGCCATTGGATCAGTACATTCTCTTCACCAATTCTTACATCATGTGCCATCTTAGCAACAAAAATTGTTTGTCCAAGAGTAAAGCCTATATCACGCGTAAACACCTGCTCAGGATACTTTTTGTGATAAGGCAATAAAATGACCTCAACATCATTTTCCTGTAATGTTTTAACGAAATTTGCATGTTGTTCGAGTGCTAGCTCAATATGTATTCCTACATCCTTAAATTCTTTTTGAGTTTCATTGATGACTTCCCGAATCGACATATATTGCGGCTGACAAAGAATCACACGTTTTAACGTATCATATTCACTCATACAAAATGTCTTTTTACTTGACTCTGATGTTCCAGTCATTGAGGGACCTCCTATTTAATCAATCCTTTTTAAAAATAGGATATCCCGAATGAATGAAAATATTTGTGCCATTATGGAAACAAATGGATCGATTTGTGTTCCTACTAAGTCCGACTGCCAGTATTTCTCATCAGCAACAATTTAAGCCGTCCTCGTAAAAATGGAACGGCTGCTAAACACTTCACTTATTCAGTGTCCTCTAACAATGGTATCCTTACTGTAACACCTAAAAGTGTAAGTAATTTTGCCAGTGTTTCCAGACCTGATTTCGGGTTGATTTTTGTTTCTAGATAATAGGTTTCATCTGTTAATAGAGACTCATAGGTATGTTTTTGCGTAAATTTCCGATTATCCTTATGAATGGGTTTAAGTGCAATCGCATATCGTTTTCCAGAGTCCGTAGAACCTAGAACTACCCCTGCTTTCACAAGTGGATAAAGTGGCAGATTATGTTCTTCTATCCATCTTAATCCCTCTTTCCAAAGTGAAGGAACACTATCTCCGCGTATAACTGTTTTACTCTCACCAAGCTGTACATTAACAAATAATGAATCCCATTTTTTAAAAATGCTTCTGCTTTCTTGTGATAAATCAACATCTTCAACCTTATTATCGTTTACTTTCTTTTTCAATTGCTCAAATAATTTCTCCACCGTGCCGATCCCGACATTTTCATATTTTGCTAAAATCACTAGTTCTTTCGGTAGCTGACCCACTGTTTCCATTTCATCTTCATTAAGCTGTCTTAAAAGACTTGGAATACCAGTGAACTCATCAGCGGTCAGACATACCTTTGACAATTTTTCCGTTACAACAATATAGTCAGCTTTATAAAAGAAGAACAGTTCACCGGTACGCTCAAGTGTAAGTTTTCTCCTAACCTTTTCCTCTTCAATAAATACAGATAATTCTTCAAAGAAGAGTTCATCATTCTTATCACTATAGCGTTTGACATGCTTGTAAAGTCCTTCTAGGTTATTCGGTAATTCACTCATGATCCGCGCCTGCTGCTCTGCACCTAATCGAATAAGATAGGTTTCTGATTTACTGAATCGCTGTGGTAAAAGGAAAGCATCACGAAGAAAATATGGTACCTCTAGCTTTCTGCCTTTATATGATAGTGTCCGAATAGACGTAAAACCTGGCAGTTCCTCCTGAACTTCTGTTGGATATTCAGCAGTAATCGCAACCTCCTGGAAAGCAGTATCCTCTATTGGTTTTGGGAAGGGATTCCTTAATAGCTCCTCCAAAGACTTTAACCGCACCTCAAGCTCGGTCATATCATAGGTTTGCTCAACTTGATGGGATGGATCCTGATAATCGGGAACGGTTATATCAATTGGACCGTATACCTCTACATACCAGCGAACAATTTTATACAATGCCTCCCAGGACAATAATGCTTCGGAATAACGGAACATGCGGGCATCATGTGCCGCTTGGTTCCCCACCTGTCGAACAAAATGTAGTGCATCACGGATTTCAGGGAGTAAATAGCCTTTTTCATTAAGCATATCCAAACGTTCTTTTAAATTTGACCGTGGTTCATCCTGCAACTTTTCCGCCAAGGTAACCTGCTGCAGAATATTTTCAACAAAAACTCTGGCATGCGTCAGCATTGTGCGCGGACTTGTAAAAATACTATTTTCCAGTTCCTTAGCCACCAATGCCAATTCCTTTGATAGCGGTTCAAGAAATTGATAGAAATATGAATGCTTGTCCATATCGTAATCCCTCCGAGCTATTTATAATCTTATAGTACCATAAAAGGAAAAGAGTCAGAATTGGTGAAAATCTATCAATCACTAATAGCTGAAAATTATAATAAAAAAATGTCGACCATTGGCCGACACTTTTCTTATTTTTTAAAAATAATTGAGATTACTTGGTCTAAAGACATTTCACTATCTACGGTAAATACCCCAGGTCGCAAGCTGTTTTGGAGGCCTCTTTTCTCAATATCAGCTGAGAATGCATAAGCATCTTCAATCATCCCCGCACTTTTCAGCATGGAGCCGACATCTCCACTGGTCATCCCATTGGCAACATTCAATACGACTTGTGTTTTGGTTGTTCCAGACTTATTGTCTTCTGATGAATTTCCTTTTGTACCAGACGCCTTTGCCTCAGCCAAATTCTTATCATACTCTGCTTGTGGTAAAACGACATATCCTTTTGCTACAAGCTGATCAACCATTTCCTTTTCAGAAGGTTGAACCTCTATGGTTGTAGTTTTTTCAGAGGTTTTAGCAGATACTTTTGGGACATCACCATTATCTGCGAAGTAAACAGCGCCGCAAATAGTTGTCGCAATGAGGATCCCAGCGCTGAAACTGCTTAATAAGTTAATTCGCATGGGCAGCATTTCCCCCCTCAACCGCTACATTCTGGTAAGGAGCAAGCATCTGTTCAATTTGACTTTCAGGTACTTGTTTCATTCCTGCAATACTTTCAATCGAATAATTGCGTTTATATAAATCTAGTACTTCACGCATGAAAACCTGTTCCTCTGAAGAAAGCTGAATTCCTGTTTCCTTTATTACTACTTCTATATCAAGTCCGATATTACGTATAGAATCTTGTATGGCGTTGATTTCTTTCATAGTAGAAATATGAATTTGATTCACTTCATTATGTTCTACTTTTGCCGCATGAGACGTTTTAATAATAGAGATGAATAGTAATACAGCGGATAGTACAAACAAACCGGCTAAAGTCCATTCCATCAAAATGGTTCCCTCCTTTTTTGTAATGCAAGTTTATATTATACAACCAAACTCGACATTTTTCGATTTGATTCTAAAAAACACGTAGAAAGTCGGATGGAATTGGCAAATTGAGGTGAAATTGGAATTCCTGTTCTCCCCAATGTTTTCTTTTTAAAAATCTAGCACACAAAAAAAGAGAGTCTCACCTTAAGTGAGGGTCTCCCTTTTAATCATTCTTATTATTTCTCTTTTCCCTGTTTCTTCACATTGATAAACAATTTTCCATCAGCGGTTTGTCTAGCTTCATTTCCAAATGAATCCTTTGCCTTAACCTCAATGACTGCTCCATCGGCTACCATGTCTTTTGTGGCTGTATAGTACCCCACGTAATATCCTGGTGAAACTTCCACCATTGGAAGTTCAGTAGCATTTTGCACTTGTGATCTGCTTAGATCTGTCAAAGGCATCTTAATAGAAAAAGCTGTGGTTAAGCCAGCTTCACTCGTAAACTCAATCTTAACGGTTTGACCTTTTTTCAAAGTCACATCTTCAGCAGGTTTTACATCTGTAACAACAGGTGCACTGTAATCTACCTCAATTTGTACTGAATCACCTGTTACATTTCCTGCAAGATCCTCGGCTAAAACTTCGATATCGTTCGTGCCTTCATCCAGTAATATTCGCGCTGAGAAGTTACCATTTTCGACACTTGCTAATGTTCCATTTACTTTGACGAAATTCAAATGGTCCTCTACAACTGTTCCAGTTACTGTGACAGTTTCTTTATTCGACTTGCTGCCATCTGTTGGTGTAGTAATCGCCAATTCTGGAGCATATTGATCATATATCACTGTAACAGGTGCTGATGCATCCGTTATTCCCTGTGCAGTGGATGCTTTAGAGGTTAGGACATTTCCTCCATCTTTTAGCTCTACTTCCACAGCATACTTGCCATTTTCATTGGCACCCACTGTGGTAATTTCCTCACCATCATTATAAACATGAACAGTTGTTGTTGGTGCTGCATTCCCTTCAACTGTTACCTTTCCAACATTTGTATAAGTTCCATCAACTGGAGAGGTAATCGTTGGAGTGGTTACCTCATAATCAACCACGGCGCGGATCATATAATTTCCTTCTTCTTTTGGAGATGGTGACCAGCTACCGCCAACATACTGCCAGCTTCTTAGGGCTTTTTCCCCATCTTCATCGGTTCCAAGCCCTGGTGATGCAGTATTGATACCTGCTTGGATATAGACTAAATAGAAATCACCTTCTACAACAATTCCTTCACCACTTAAATCAACATGTGTCCATGTACCGTCACGTAAAGCTGTCGCATCAATCGGACCTGCTAGTTTTTTACCTGGTGCACCATCCACTCCAGTCGCATCATAAACTTCTACTTTGAATGCAGTACCACCTGGAACGGGCCACTCCGTATCCCAGAAGCGGAACAAGCCACCTGTAACGAGTGCCTTTGTGTTTCCTGGTGCTAAGGACATTTTTACAGCCCAACCATTTCCAGCATCGTAAAATGCTCTTGCATTTTCAGCTGATCCATCATCATAACCAATTTCACCTGGATAGCCAATGAAAGGCTTGATTTCAAAATCCTGATCGATACTTCCTTCAAGAGTAATTGTAACTTCCTGACTGTAGAAATGTGGTGCAATCACTTTTAGAGTATACTCACCCTCATATGCAGTGAGTGAGTACTGTCCATTTTCGTCCGTTACTACTGGAGCGATTTTAGCATCTTCTATTAAATAGATTGTAGCTCCTGCAACAGGTTCACCAGTTGCCTGATTAGTAATTGTTCCTGAAACATTCCCCTGTGGCAGTTCTTCAAGAGTAAAGTCTGCTACCACTTCACCATCTTGCTCAATTGTTACTGTTTTGGTTTCAGGATAATAGCCATAGGATTCGGCTACAACTGTAAATTCTCCTGCAGCATGTGACAATTCATAGCTACCATTTGCAGGATTTGTTTTTACTGAACGACCTGATTCTAAGACGGATACCTGAGCATTCATTGGCAGTAACATCGGAGTAGCTTGTTGTTCTTTACTAGCATCCTTTGATTTTGGCAATGCGATCGTCAGTTTATTTGGGTCTACTTTTTCTTTCATGCCGATGTTAGCCGAATCTTTATCGTCTGCATCAACACCTAAATCTACCTTTAGAGGAGCAGCAAGTGGTGTGTCAGTTAGTCTGACATCATCTATATACCAGCCATCCCTAACCACACTGCCGTCAGTCTTTACATTAAATGCGATATAAATTCTCTGACCTGCATATTCACTTAAATCAACTTCACCGTCAATCCAACCATTAGATAGATTATTAACACGAAGCTTTTGAACCCAGTTAACAGAGTCCGTTGATACATAAACATGGCCGAAATCATAGTTTCTCTCTAGATTATGCCATTGTTTAAATTGTAAATAACTGCTTCCTTCTGGTAAGTCAACAGGAGGCATTTGTAATGACATATTTGCACGGCTTTGATACGTGCCAGCAAGAGTGGTACCATAGACTTTTTCTCCCGAAAATGCTGCACCAGGACCACTTGATGGAACACCCCATTCCCATGTATTTAGATCACCATAGGAGGTCCAGCCATCAGGATTAGTTTCAAAATCCTGTGCATATCCTACCGTTATTCCAGGTAGCACAGTTACTGTGTATTCACTGACTGTTTCATTTCCACCAAAATCCCTAGCTTTCCATTTGTATACTAACGAATTACCTGCAATATCTTCTCCAGGAATATTCGCTTGATAGGTTCCATTTTGATAATTACCGCCTACTCGTTCAGCAACGATTGTCTTAGTGGAGCCATCTTCCAATTGATATTCCACTTCCACATTTGTTACACTAATATTATCGACAGCTGAGGCTTCTAAAGTTAGAGGCATTCCTGCAAAAACCGTGGCAGGTTGGGAATGTTCTAACACCGGCGCTTCACTGTCGTCTCCCTCTTTTGTTACCTGACCTTTCAGTTTTCCTAACCCCGAAACGACAGATGATACAGCATCAAAAACATTGATTAGACCTGATCCATAGCCATTATTTGGTGACATTGGATAGGTATTATCTGTTAAAGGTATTGCCGTCGTTTGTAAAATTTCTTCTAACTCATCCACTGTTAAACTCGAATTAGCCTGTAAAAGTAGTGCTACGGCCGCTGATACATGTGGTCCAGCCATAGACGTTCCATTCCAACCACCTTCATAACTGCTACCAGGAACAGATGAACGAATATTCACCCCAGGAGCTGTTACCTCCGGTTTGATTTCTCCATAGGGAGATGGACCTAATAGTGAAAAGCTTCCTAGTTTATCATTAATATCTGTTGCACCTGTAGCCACTGACTCAATATAGTTTGCTGGGTTAGCAACGGATCCAGGTCCGCCAGGGTTACTTAGCGTTGTATTTCCTGCAGAGAATTCAGGGAATATTTCCGCGGATCTCCATGCTTGGACCATTGGGCGGTACCACTCATCAAGTCCAGCTCCTCCACCCCATGAGTTATTCACGACATCTGGTGCGAGATTAGGATTACCATTTGGTGCTAAAATCCATTCCCCTGCTTCTAATAAATCAACGTCCGTTCCGCCACTTGCGGTGAAGGCCTTAACAGCAATCCAGTTAGCACCTGGTGCAACACCAATGGCATTGTTTCCATTAGGCTCGGATCCAACCATTGTACCGGTTACATGTGTTCCATGACCAAGATCATCATAAGGTGCAGATTGACCTCGTACCGCATCAAACCAGTTGTTCTCATGAGTTACTTCACCATCACCATCATACCCGCGATATTTTTCCTGTAAGGCTGGATGGTTCCATTGAACACCTGTATCAATGGACGCCACGGTAATACCACTCCCATCAATCCCCATATCCCAAACGGCTGGTGCCCCTACACGATCAATATTCCACTCAATCGCATTTGTTTCTGCTTTCCCATCTAATACGGCCGTATTCGTTTTTTCAGGAACAAACAATTGTCTAGTTTCGTTTGGTAAGATTTTTTCTACCTCTTGGAAAGTTGCTACCTTTTCCATTACTTCCTTCGTAGCTGTAACGGCAATCGCATTCACTACATAATAAGAATGAACTTCCTTTGCCTTCCCAGCTTCCTCTTGCTTTTCAAGAAACTCCATCAATTCATATTGTGTTTCCTGTGCGGTTGCTTTTAATTCAGAGACGATCGATGAACGCTTTATGGATTTTGTTTTTGCTGGAGTCGCTTTATTTACGCTCGCTTTTTTCTCAGCCTCTTTTGCAACAGTAGCAGTATCCACTTGCTCCTTCATTTTAATCAAAAATGTTACCTTTTCTTGCTCATCAAATTGTGTTTCTAACTTTTTAGCAATCTTTTGAGCTGGTGAAGGTAGCTTGTCATTTGCTGAAACACTGACCCCTTTGGTTGCTGCTGTTGCATTCAGTTGTGGTTGCATACCAAAAGGTATAACCAGCATGGCAGCAGTTAAAATGGATAATACTTTTCTTTTTTTCCTTTTCAATCCATCTACCTCCTAAAAGTTTTTAATTTGATAATCTACCCTTTTTCCTCCTCCTCTCATTTCTACTGCACAAAATATGTAAATACCTTGTGCTACTATTACCTTAGCGTTTAATAGGTAATTATTGTGTCGAAAAAAGTTGAAGAAAATGGGTGTATAAACAATTGGTAGGAACGAATCTATTGGGAAAGTTAGAAAAATAGGTCAAAATACCGTAGATATTTTTTGACACAAGAAATCTCTACTGTTTTTCCTAGTTATTACGGGACTCATTTCTCAGATTTGAGTCAATATAACGAAAAACAGTACGATACTCCTAGTATCATAGATGCACGAACTAGCCTAAATCTCATAGAAATCAATTTAATTGAATTATTATAGTAAACAATTCCCAATTACGGGATATGATACGGTGACAGGCACCGATTGAAAGTAGCTTTTCTTAAAAATCCCCAAAAAGTAACAGGGAGTTTACAAAATGCAAGGGAATTGGAATTCATTTTTTTCCATTAATTATGACTAAGATTTTTAATAAGGTACATATTAAGAATGGATCATTTAAATTTTGGGGGTATAATATGAAAAAAGTTTGGAATATCTCGATTTTTCTTACTTTGCTTTCGATAGGTTTACTATCCGCTTGTAACGTCGAAACCAGGGACGCATTAAATGAAAAAAAGGAAGTAGATTTTCGTCCGGTTCGTTATGACCCTAATTTAGACACAAATATCAATGAGAGTAACAATGATTATAAATCTCGATATAGAGAACAGCAACCAAACCATCAAGATGAATTCTTTGATTAAAAATTTCAATGGATGGATAGAAAAAACCTATTTAGACACAAAAAGCCTAAATTCTAATCATTTAGGCTCATTTCTTTTTTACTATGAAGGGAAATAACCCATATACAATTTTAACTTTGCTGTCCCTTATTAGTTTTTTATAGAATTTTCACCTAGTGTCTTTTTTCAGAAACAGCCTCCGATACCATGTTATACATCACTTCTATACCTTCATTTGTAGCTTCAAAGCTATAAGCGTTCTCATTAATAATTCCAAGGCTTTCCGCTTCCCTTCCCGCATCAATATTTGCACCAAGGAAGATAAACTCCCAGTTATATTTCTCCTGCTGATGGATGATTAACTCTTTCACTTTTTCATAGCTAAATTCACGGCTTGCATTCTCCATTCCGTCTGTTGTAATCACAAAAATTACTTTACCTGGCCTCTCCTCCTCACTCGTATTTGAAAGACGATAACCCACATCTAGAATGGTCTTCCCTACCGCATCTAATAAAGCCGTACAGCCTCTTACAAAATAATTTTTCTTTGTCAGCATCACTTCTTTTGCATCGATTCCATTCCATAATCGTTCATATTGATCATCGAAAAGGATCCCTGTAACGAAGGTTTTACCCTCAAATTCTCTTTGTTTTTCAATAAAAGCATTAAATCCGCCAATGGTCTCCCGTTCAAGTCCTCCCATCGATCCGCTCCTATCTAATAAAAAAATAATTTCAGTTAAATTACTCTTCATGTCTATCATCCTTTCAATTTTATTTATAAAATAATGATAACTGAGTTCAATAGTTTGCAGGTCGCCTAGTAAGCGACATTTTGGAGGTAGGATATGCTTAATAAAAAGCAGTTAATAGAAATGCAGGAGTATGTAGAAATTCGTTTGAGCATCCTCGCATTTTCTAGTATGGAAAAATGTGAAGAAAGCAATATCTTAGAAAGTGTTCAAAACATCGAAATAGAGGATTTTATTAAAAATAAACGCAAACCCACATTCTATCAGACTTTATTTAGTTATATTGATAAAACGGGTGTTACTGATTCTGAAATTTATAAAAAAGCGGGGATCGATCGCAGGCATTTTTCTAAAATTAGATCCAATCCTGACTACCGAATTGGAAAAAACACGGCCATTGCGCTGGCTATCGCTCTTGAATTAAGTGAAAAGGAAACCGATAAACTCTTAAGTTCTGCTGGATATTCTTTGTCTGACAGTGAAACCTTTGATTTAATAATTAAGTTCTGTTTAGAGAAAAAAATATACAATAGTGATGATGTGAATCAGGCTTTGGTTTATTTTAGTTTGAAGCCTTTGTTCGGAGTTTTGATATAGTCTCGTCCAACAAAAAAGCCGGTCAAAGGAAAATTAACCCTTGCCGGCTTGCGTTTATACTTCCATGGTAACTCCATTTTGCTAGTAATGTAATTTTTATTTTGTTGGAGCATCCATTCCCATTTGGCTCCATTCTTCTCTCGCTGGTCCATATACTCCGGGAACCTTCAATCCTGCTTGGCGCATGAGAACGGTCAATTGGCCGCGATGATGAATGATATGCTTGATGAGAAGGGAAAGTGTTATAGCTTTTGGCATTTCATTACCAAATACATTTTGCATTTCACTTAAATTTTGGTCTGTCCACTGTTGCTCCACTGCTTCACTAGTCTGTGCACTCACACTTCGGAAGGTCTCAGCAATCTCTCTTGCAGATGATGGGATTGCAGCTGGATCTTGCATCTCTTTAACTGTGATGCCAAATTCCATAAGCATGCCAGGTGTACTAGAAACAATATGCCAAGCAATTTCTCCTAATTTACGATCCTCAGGAGAAACCTGTTGTTGAAGTGAAGCATCTGTCAAGGCATCAAAAATTTTCTGAGTTGATGCTGCTTCTTGATTCCATTCTCCGATAAATTCAGCAATAGAAGTATACATTGTTAATCCTCCATTTATAATAATTTTGATTTCCTAATCAAGATAATAATAAGTAATATTTCCCAAAATAGCAAAAGTGATTAAAGTCAAATTCTCTTTTATGTATTTTAAAAAAGTAAAGACACCCGTGGAGAGTGTCTACTTTTTTAAGTTAAAATCCAGCTAACTTTCTTGCATAGAGCATATTTGTTTTTAGGATTTCATAGTATACTTCTGGATATCCCGCTACTAATGCAATCTCATGTGATGGATGACAATGGTTGACATTGGAAATCCAGATATCACCTATTTCTCCGATAACCATATCAACGGCTGCGTTAGCAAGGTTCGAATCACTATCTTCCAGTGCTTCTACTGCTTCTATTGCTATATAGATAATTTCCTGGTAGACCATTGAGATATACACGTCGCCTCGCTGTAAAAGATCTTTTAAATGTTCCTTTTCCAGTTTGACTATAGGAGAAATAAACTTCGAGAGGTTTTCCGAATCTTTTTCCCTTGTGAATATCCCCTTTGCTTGCCATTTACCCCATTTGTCTTTAACAATTAACACTCGAAATTCAATGTTCTGATAGCCAGGTACATCAATTGATTCTTGAATCATATAATCACCTGCATGAAAATACTTATCAAAAACGGAGTAGGCTTGGCCCCTGCTATAAAAACTATAATTCTTTATTTCATTTGTGTTCGGATTGGAAATTAACATGTTGTTCTTGTCTTTTAAAATTACTTTGATCGGCGACCTATCCTCCATTTTGATGGACTTTACATCTACAGTAGAAAACTTTTTCAGAAACCAATAAAAATCCTTAGGTTTTCCATGTAGCATTGCATCAGGTAGATAATTCTTTATACCGATGGAAGAGGCTAAACGCTTGTGAGCATCCCATTTATTCAAACGTGAATGATTAAAGAACGAGTTACCAATGATCGCTTGAAAATGATCAGCCCAATCTGAACTTACCGAGGTTGACATAACAAAAATTGAGGACGGATAAGGAAATATACCTTGTTCCCACTTTTTTGTCTTAGGATTAAATAGATAGCCTTGCATGGTAAGGTTCACTTTATCGACATTTTCAAGTGAAAAGGCCATGATCGCGCCTCTGATTTCACGGTAATGGAATAGATAGTCTAATAAATTATTTAGTTGATTATCTATAGAATCCTGCTCATCCCCCACGAGTAAACCAATAAAAGGACCAATTAGAATTTCGTCTCCTCTATTTGTAATCTCTAAACTGCAATGCTGCGGAAGACTCAGCTTGTCCAAAATATCCGTAGATAGACTTGCCTTATTTTGCGGCAAATGTTTCGATAGATAAATGGTTGCTTGTACTGCTTTGGAGCCAAATCTAATTCGTTTCTTCGTTTGCCTTTTAAGTCCAAACGACCTTGCTAAATTAGGATGAAGGGTCAAGCGCCCTGCATTATGTGTGCTGCTTGAAAGCTCAATAACATTTTCCATTAGTATTCCCCCTTACGAATAGAAGTGGATAAGTTATTGTATGAAAATATATTCTATAATGTTTTTACTAAAGTCGAATATGGGACAAACAATTTGTTAAGCTAAAAAAGAGCCCAATCTTGGACTCTCTTTAACATTATGTTAGTAAATGCCTTTATGTTCCCTCAGGGAGTTTTGTTTAATATTTTAGACACCTTTATAGGCTTGACGATAGATCTCAGCTAATTCTGATACTAACGGGAGCTTTGGATTAGCGGTTGTACACTGATCTTCAAATGCCCGCTCGGCAAGGTATTCTACCTTGCTTTCGAATAAAGCTTTCTCTACATTATTTTCTTCAATACTCATTGGGATGTCCAGCTCTGTTGCAAGCAAAATAATGGCTTGAACGAGGCTTTCGACCCCTTCCTCTGTTGTCCTAGCTGACAAACCCAGTGTTCTCGCTATTTCCGCATAACGTTTGTCTGCGATATAATGGGAATATTTCGGGAACGCAGTAAACTTTTTCGGCTTAGTCGAATTATAACGAATGACATGTGGCAGTAAAATCGTATTTGCACGTCCGTGTGCAATATGAAACTCTGATCCTAACTTATGTGCTAGGCTATGGTTAATGCCTAGGAAGGCATTGGCAAACGCCATACCAGCAATCGTTGAAGCATTATGCACTTTTTCACGGGCTAGTTCATCACTGCCATTTCTGTATGCTCTTGGTAGAAACTCAAATATTAGCTGGATAGCTTTCATCGCAAGACCATCAGTATAATCATTTGCCATACTAGAGACATACGATTCGATTGCGTGCGTCAGTACATCCATTCCAGTGTCTGCGGTAATATGCTTTGGCACCGTCATCACAAACTGCGGATCAATAATTGCAACGTCTGGAGTTAATTCGTAATCGGCCAGCGGATATTTAATATTCGCTTCTTTATCGGTAATAACTGAGAAGGACGTTACTTCTGATCCAGTACCAGAGGTAGTAGGAATAGCTACAAATTGTGCCTTTTCACCTAGCTTAGGGTACTTAACAATCCGTTTACGGATATCTAAGAATTTTTGTTTTAAACCAAAGAACTCCGATTCCGGATTTTCATAGAACAGCCACATTCCTTTGGCAGCATCCATTGCCGAACCTCCACCAAGTGCAATGATAACATCCGGCTGGAATTTAGCCATCATTTCGGCACCTTTCATCACTGTATCAATGGATGGGTCAGGTTCTACTTCTGAAAAAATCTCGCAATGAACATAATCCGGACGCTTCCTTAAATAATATAGCACCTTGTCTACATAACCTAACTTCACCATTCCAGGATCAGTAACGATAAACGCCTTGGAAATATTAGGCATTTTAGCTAAATACTGGGTTGCGTTTTTCTCAAAATAGATTTTAGATGGAACTTTAAACCATTGCATATTAACAGTCCTTTGAGCCACTTTTTTACTATTGATTAGATGAACCGCACCTACGTTGGTTGATACAGAATTACCTCCATAAGAGCCACATCCCAGTGTCAGTGAAGGCATATAAGCATTATATATATCACCGATGGCTCCTTGAGAGGATGGTGCGTTTACAATAATACGTCCTGCTTTCATCCGTAAGCCAAACTGTTTAATTACCGATTTATCTGTAGAATGGATCACCGCAGAATGCCCTAACCCGCCAAACTCGAGCATTTCTTCTGCTCTTTTTAACCCTTCTTCAAGACTGTTAACCTGATAACAGGCTAGAACTGGGCTTAACTTTTCTCTTGATAGCGGGTATCCTGGACCTACCCCTGTTAATTCAGCAACAAGAATCTTCGTATGATCAGGGACTTTGATTCCTGCCATTTCTGCGATTTTACTCGCTGCCATCCCAACAATATCAGGATTTACTGCACAGGAATGTTCGTTGATGACTAATTTTTCAATTTTTCTTCTTTCTTCCTCGTTTAAAAAATAACAATTATTCGCGATCATCTCACTTTTCACTTTTTCATACAGTTCCTTGTCAATGATAACTGCCTGTTCCGAGGCACAAATCATCCCATTATCAAACGTTTTTGATAAAATCAGATCGTTTACTGCTTGATGGAGATTAGCTGATTTTTCGATGTAACATGGTACATTACCAGGTCCTACTCCAAGTGCAGGCTTACCAGAGCTATAGGCAGATTTCACCATCCCTGCACCTCCGGTTGCCAGGATCATTGAGATTTTTGAATGATTCATCAGAGTTTGAGTCGCATCAATGGATGGTGTTTCAATCCATTGAATACAATTCTCTGGCGCGCCTGCCTTTATGGCTGCATCCCTCAGTATACGCGCTGCCTCACTACTACATTTTTGTGCGGATGGATGGAAGGCAAAAACGATTGGATTCCTTGTCTTAATGGAAATAAGTGCTTTAAACATCGTTGTCGAGGTTGGGTTAGTAACAGGGGTTACACCTGCTATTACACCAACTGGCTCGGCAATTTCAATAATTCCTTCATGTTCATTTTCACTTATGATACCAACGGTTTTATCATATTTGATATTATGGTAGACATATTCTGTCGCAAACATGTTTTTGATTATTTTATCTTCATATACGCCTCGTTTAGTTTCCTCAACTGCGAGCTTTGCCAGGGGCATATGTTGGTCAAGACCAGCTAGTGCCATTTGCTTCACAATTTCATCAATCGTTTCTTGGTCATAGCTTCGGAATGCATCCAATGCTTTTAAACCATTATCCACCAGTAAGTCAACCATTTCTGTTACATCTTGCACATCTTTTACTGTTTTCTCCACCATTGCCATTGTAATTCCTCCTATTCGCTTATCATTGTGAAATACTTCACAAGTAGTAATAAATAAAAAAGGACTTTATTCATTCACAGACTGGATTTCTAGGAATCTTTTCAAAAGAAATATCTGAAATTACTTTTGAATATTTATTTACACGAATCACATAATTAACTGTCCAAATATACGCAGGTACATGTTCATTTTCTTTAAACATCATTGCCTCAAATTCATCCCCTATGGCGGCCTCGAACACATCTTGCGTATAGGTTTCTAAATCTGTAGAGAAAGTTCTCCAATCGCAAACCATCATGTCCTATCACTCCTTTGTTTCTTTATAAATAAAGCATATCACGAGTAAAACAACAATAGTATGTGAAATATTGAACAAACTTTGAAATATTCTATATTATGGTAAAACCAGCACTTTTTCATATATAGGTAGAAAGCCCTAAACGAATTACAACAGAAGTTGAAAGCGTTCCCCAATAAACATTATAGTAGTATGCCTTTATTTACAGGCTTTGTTTCTACTACTATCCAAGTCCATGTTTCTGGATAAATCTCCTATTCATAAACTGCCTCATACAACCGTTTTGTTTCTGAGAAACGCGTTACTTTTGTCGATGCCCCCATGACCACAGATATCAGCCTGAGATCATCTTTTTTTACAGTTCCAGCAAAACAATAACCAGCTTCATAAGTGAATCCAGTCTTAAGACCATCAACTCCTTCATAGCTTACATTTGCTTGATTATTATCTGGTAACATCCAATTCGTATTGCTGAAAGTCTGCTGGCCGAGAGTAACTTTCGGTTCCTTAACGACATCTAAGACTTCAGGAAATTGTTCAATCAAATGCTTAGCAAGCATGGCTACGTCCCTAGCAGACATACTATTTGTATCTTGAGAAGAACCTGTTGAGTAAAAATTACCTAGATCACTATTACTCAAACCCGTAGTGTTAACAAAAGTTGACTGAGTCAATCCCAATAGATTTGCCTTTTCATTCATCATGATAACAAAATCCTTTTCACTGCCCGCAACCGTTTCAGCCAAAGCAATGGTCGCACCATTTGCCGAATGGATAACCATTGCATCAAATAACTCTCGTACGGTATAGGGTTGTTCCCTTGTTAAATGAACCGAAGCAAATCCTGGGTGATTGGAAATAGCATAAACATAATCGCTGATAGAAACTAGTGTGTCCCAGGAGATTTTTTTTTCACGAATTGCTTCTAGAACCAAGAGTTCTGTCATGATCTTGGACATACTTGCAACCGGCAAAGATTTATCAATGTTTTTATTGTAAAGAATATCGCCATTTTGTGTATTTATCAAAATCACAGATTTTGCTTGGATACCTAATTCCGGCAAAGGTTCAATAAAAAATCCATTTGGTATCTCTTTCATATTTTGTGAAAGGTCCCTATCAAGATCTGCAACGTGTTTAACAGGTCTTTCAACATCTTCAGGTTTCTTAGTATTTTCTGTAATATATAGATAGCTTCCAGTAAAAATAACTAGAGCTATCACAAGACTTAAGTATTTATTAATTTTCATACTTCCTCCAATGTAATCTAATCTTCTCTTTTAAAAATAATAACCCAGTCAAAAGACTGAGTCTAATTACTAAAAACTTTCTTCTATTAAATCATTAATCCCTTCTTCTTGGCATCTGCATCCAGACTAGCACCAATAGCAACACCGATGCCTAAACCAAAAGACAGACCTAGCGATAGATTATCCGAAAAGAGAAGCCCATAAACCAAACCAAGGCTCGTTCCAATTGATATGTAAATACTTAAGTAATATCCGTCCGATATTAATTTATGTTCTTTTTGAAAATGGGAAATTATTTCGTTTACCTTTTTTTGATGCTCTTTAAAATCTAGTTTCATGTGTTGACCGTGTCTTTTTTTAAAGTTCTCTATATGTCTATTTAATTCAATTAAGTACTTCTCGCACTCTTTACATTCTCCAGAAAAAGATTCTAGCCTTTTAATAACCCGTATTAATTGGTTTACATTAAGCAGTTTACTATTTTTATCACCAATATCTTTATTTAGCACTAATAGGTCATCTTTGAGTTTATCAGAAATATTATTTTCCACTCTCCACACTTCCTCCCTAGTATATTAATATTACAACATATTTCTAATATGTTTTATACCTTAATTAAGAAACTTTCAAAGTCGTGATATTTTTCACATACATATTGATACGAATAATTTAGAATATTCTTTAAAAACAAAAAAAGAAAAGGTGAAGTAATGTCATTCGTAAAAGAAATAACAGAGGAAAACATGGTCTTAGCTTCATTAAGTTCACTCGGGGTGGATTGCTTGTTTGGTTGTGAGGACCAAGGATTCATGTTCCCACAAGACACAAATGTCAGATATTATCGCATGAAACATGAGCAAGCCGCTGTTCATGCTGCTGATGGGTTCGCACGAGTAACTGGTAAACCTGGACTGGTCTTGTTATCATCTGCAGCAGGAATAACCAATGGGATTACAGGGATTGCAACCGCATTTAGTGACTCTGTTCCATTGGTGATCATAGCAGGACCATTACAGGAAAATTCATTATATCAGGATGCATTTGGAGAATTAGATATTTTAGGGCTAACCATGGCCATAACGAAACACGCTTTTAAAATCAATCTCAAAGATGCTTTTCAAGATGTTCTCAAAAACGCCCTAACAATTGCAACTGATGGGAGACCAGGTCCTGTGTTGATTGAACTCACTACCGACGTTATCCCTCTAATGGAAATACCAACCAACCGCCAAGTCTTAGAGAAGGCAAACAAAAAACTTTCAGAAAAATTGATTGAGCGAGCAAAAGCATATATTGAAACAGCAGGAAAGCCTGTGCTATTTGTTGGTGGAGGTGTTATTTCTTCAGGTGCAGCTGATGAACTAAGAGAGATTGTACAGCAATCTCAAATTCCGGTCGTAAGCTCCCTTTTAGGTATTGGCGCCATGGAGGCAGAAAATCCATTATACCTGGGAATGCTTGGAATGCACGGGACGTATGCGGCCAATAAAGCTGTTCACCAATGTGATCTATTAATTTGTATTGGGGTTCGTTTTAGTGACCGGGTGACAGGAAAAATCAGCAGCTTTTCGCCAAAGTCGAGAAAAATACATGTTGATATAGACCCTGCAGAAATCAATAAAATTATTACTGTGGACCTCCCGATTGTTAGCGATGCAAAAAAATTCCTTTCATCAATAAAAAATCTATTGGACTATCAAAAAATCCATGCAAATACAGAAGGTTGGAAAAGTGAGACAGTTGATTGGAAGCGGACGGTCCCCCGATTTAATCATTCCAACAGTGTATTGAGCCCCCAGACGGTGATTCGACTGCTTAGTGAATGCTCTAATCAGGATGCAGTTGTTGTGACGGACGTGGGTCAGCATCAAATATGGACGGCACACCATTATGCATTTACCCAACCTCGAACTCTGATCACATCTGGCGGCTTGGGAACGATGGGCTATGGGCTTCCTGCTACCATTGGAGCAGCCGCTGCATGTCCAGGTTCGACGGTTATTTGTGTCTCTGGTGATGGCAGCTTTCAAATGAATCTTCAGGAACTAATAACGGTAGCGAATTATCAGCTGCCAATTAAAATTGCTATTTTAAATAATGGCTATCTTGGTATGGTCCGTCAATGGCAAGAACTATTTTATCAGCGGCGATATTCTGAGGTGAAATTGACCTCACCTAATTTTGCTCAACTTGCTCAGGCATATGGTGTGACAGGTTTTAGAGCTAGATCTGAAGTGGAAGCAAAGCAGGTCATTAAGGATGCTTTTCAACAGCCAGGGCCAGCCCTCATGGAGTTCGATATAATAGAAGAAGAAAACGTCTATCCGATGGTTCCCTTGAACCATAGCAACCATCAAACCATCCTATCTCGAGAACAAAAGGCGCAAGCGCCCGTTTAGCGCATTACAGGAATTTTATAATTTCCTTAAAAAGAAAGAAAAAGCCAATACCGTGGATACATTCTACGGTGTTGGCGTTTTTTTGTTGAAGAAAAAGTGGATAATTTAGTTCTATTCGTTCTTTGAAGTTGCAAAATTTCCCATAGAAATGGAAAGGCGGTTCCAACTATTGATTTGGTTGATTAGAACAACAAGATCTATATATTCCTTTTCACTATAATGTTCACGTAAACGATTAAATAATTCATCGGGTACACCCATATTCGAAATCAAGGTCACATGTTCAGTTAGCTCTAATGCAACTTTTTCAGCATCCGTGTAAAAATCACAGTCCCTCCACGCGCTGACACAGTATAAACGCTGTTCCGTTTCACCTATTTTGCGTGCATCAGCTGTATGCATATTAAGACAGAATGCACATCCATTTATCTGAGAAGCTCGGATTTTAATAAGTTCACGAAGTTTATGGTCTATTCCCGTAGTTTCAGTATATTTCTCCATTTCAAGCATGTTTTTGAGAACTTCAGGGGCTTCCTTGTAATAATTAACACGTTGTTTCATTTTTATAGCCTCCCAAAAATGAGTATTCTTTAAAATCTTGCATTTACTATATATCGTTGATAGTAATTTTAGTTTAACCCATTCTAGTTAAAAATTATTTGACTTAGGTCAAGTCAAGAGTGAATTTTAATATATATTGATTAATCATTGTTAGCTTAGGGGATATGTACCTATTCCAATCTACCACAGTTTATCCAAATAATATTTCACAAGGTCCGGATATTCCTTTATTTCATCTTGTCCCTTTTCAGTAATTGCATAGGTTCCGCGCTTAATTCTTTCAAACCAGCCATAGTAGTTTTTGGTTAAAATGGAAGATGTTTTATCGCCAGTTCCCATGTTTTTTAACAACTTGGGTGATAACGGACCTTCTCTTTCCAGATAACATCCAATTTGGATGCAATTTTCTTTATAGGCTGTCATAATTTTTGTCTGATTACTTCCGCCTACATTGTAATCGGCACTGCGACCAGCGATTTCTTTGATGATTGCTTTTCTCTTCACCTTGCTCTGACCGCTGCTCTTTCGACGATTAAATGGAGTAGGCTGAAAAAGCACTTCTGTTTTTGCACGCCCCGCTGAGAATGAAACAATAATCAACCCTAGCTCTAACCGCCGAACCAAATGGCATTTATCAGTCCATGCCTTCGACCTTAGACGATGTTTTGGTTTTGGAATGGCTATATAAACTTGATCCGTTATCCGCTGACGTTTTGCAGCTTGGATGAGGAGGTCGACACTTAAGGTAAGCTTTAATTCTACTACAACTAACTCCTCATCCTTTACCGCAACGAGATCACAATCCTTAACCTCACCATAAACCTCATAACCATCTCGAGAAAAATACGTTTGAATTGGTTTATATAAATCTACCTCTAGAAGCTTTTTTGTTTCTTTCATATGTAATCACCATCCAATTCAAACCTTTATAAAAATAAATATATTTATCTGCCCAATTTTATAAAAACTAAGAAATTGGTCCTCATAAGTCTATTAATTATTCAGATTTATGCCTTTTCCAATACTCATAAACAAATTCCTTAAACATTTCATTCAATACTTTGTTTTTTTGTGTTTTCAACCATTCCACTTGGTCAATTGGCAATTTTAATTTTAAACGAACGTCTTCATAGGGCATTTCTACTTCGCGTATTTCTTTTAACGTGATGCCTTCTTCAATATTCGGAAAAAAAGAATCATTTTCATGAAACGTATCGAAGCCATCATAATCTTCAATGCTATCAATCTCACAGAATAAATTAAGCTGTGGTAACCCTCCTGGCAGAATTTTTAAATGCATAATGGATTCCACGATTCTTCCATCTTCTAATTCTATCTCAATGATTAGGTTTTCCTCTTTTTTATATTTCTTTACAATCACTTCACTTACAATAACATCTAATTGTAAAGTGAATCCCATGCTTGACTCAAAGATGTAGATTGCACTTTTAAATATATATATATTTTCACCGTCAATTTTTACTGACTTCACCGCAACCATAACTGTTCCCCCATGACGACTAACTAATCTTCATAAACTTTTTGTACATGATATTTATATCCGTGAAATTTATAGTTTTGTCTTCTATACATTTCTCTAGGAGTGTCTTCCCCATCGGCTACTAGTATAATTGTTCTATCTTGAAAATTCTCCATAACGAATTTCTGCAACCTGCTTCCTATTCCCTTTCTCTGATAGTCTTCATCCACAACTAAACCATCAATTTCTGCGGTATCTTCCGAAATTATAATATCAACGGAGCCAGCAGGATCGCCTTTATATAAGGCAAATAACTGTTGAATATTCTGATCTTGGAAATTACGTTTATGTAATTCTTGTCTTTGACTGGCAAATTCAACACCATATTCTAAATCGTGCTGATACTGTAATAATAAAAATGGCTTCAGATTCACTTCGGTCACTACTTGAATCTCGATTTCCGGGTTTTCATTTACTGTAGGAAATTGGTTTGGCTGAATTGCGTATAGTTCGAGAAAACCAATATCATACCCAGAATGATTCAAGTAATCATCTAAATCTGCTCCCAGTCTTTCATTTGGAGGAAAATAAAACTTAACATGCTTTTGGCCATTTTTTAAATGGAAATCCCTTAGGTAAGTTTCTGCGTTTTGAAATTCAATCAAAGATGGTATTTGTTTAAACTCTATAAAATTACTATCGTATCTTACTAGCATTTCAGGATAATGAATATGTTTGTATAGATGATTCTCAAATACAACATGGCCAAGCGTATAAATATTATCAAAGGTAATTTGCACTTTAATCATCTCCCCTTTTACTTAATATGAAAATTCGCCTATTCAATTAACTTCATTATACCTAGCAAACAATAAAAAAGCACTCGGTTCAATCCCAGTTGAATTGAGGGGTACCGAGTGCTTTAATCACCTACTATATTAAAAGGGGATATTTAAATTGTTAGCAATTCATTATTACAAATGTCTTTTTATTTGCGTGAGAACTTCTGCAGCTAGTTCGTTTGTATTCTTAAAGTTTTTTGGATCAATTGGTTCAGAGTAATGCACAGTGACCTTTGCAGGAGTAAACTTTCCTTTCTTCTCTGATAATTTGTATGAATCCTTGATAGAAACAGGAATAACAGTCACTCCTGATTTCATTGCAATTCGTAAACTGCCAGCTTTAAAATCACCAACATATGGACCTCTGCTTCTCGTTCCTTCTGGGAAAATAGCCATTGGACAGCCTGATTTAATCTTTTCAATCGCTTCGTTTATCGCCTTTAAGGAACTTCGAGCGTTATCCCTATCAAGAAACACACATCCGCGTTCCTTCATCCAATAACCCAATAACGGAATCTTTTCCATTTCCTTTTTAGCAACAAATGCCATCGTTTGGGGAGCGGTGGAGTATAACAGTGGAATATCCATATTCCCTTGATGGTTTCCAACATATAATACAGGTTTGTCTAAAGGGACATTTTCCGTTCCTGTTACGGTTACATCAGCACCTGATATTTTAACTAATTTTTTTGTACATCTTAAAATAAACCTGTTAATTAATTCTAATTTCTCTTTATGCTTACCAGCTTTATTTAATCTTTTAATCGTAAATGTTTTGTTAGCCTTACTTAAAATAAAGCCCCACAAATATCCTTGAAATACTAGAGTTCGCATATTTTCCTCTTTTCTTTTTTTTTGCAGTGCTCGGCCAACCTTTGATATATAAAAGCGATAGGCTTTCAGTTAATAATAGCTGAGCTAATTCATTTGTATCCTCATTATATGACAATGATTATCATTGTTAATTGATATATATCAAGGTTCCTATAATTATTCAAAAAAAGGGTGACTCCCATCCAGGGAATCAACAACTTATTGTAAAATTTCATCTTCTAGCCAAAAGTTAAAGAAATGTTCACAGCATAATGGAGGACAATACGATAGAATAATAGTCGAACAAAATGTGAAACGATTCACAATTATAGTGATTGAAGGGAATAATAAATATGTCATTACATACACCAGATAAGATTTTAGATATTTCGATTAAAAATGGGATTAAAAAGACTAGTTATCCATTACTAACAACATTAATCTTAGGTTTCCAAGCAGGTGCATTTATCGCATTAGGTTTTTTGCTTTATATACGTATCACCGCAACGCTATCTGGAGATTTATCCGGAATTAGTTCATTTTTAGGTGCTTCTGTTTTCCCGATTGGACTAATTCTGACATTAATTGCTGGCGGAGAACTGCTTACAGGTAATATGATGGTCGTACCTTTAGCAAGGTTCGCGAACAAAATTCAAACCAAACACATTTTAAAAAACTGGCTGCTAATCACCGTAAGTAACTTTTTTGGTGCAATCTTCGTTGCTTATTTTTTTGGCCATATTGTTGGCTTAACGGAAACAGGCGTGTATTTGGAAAGTACCATTCAAATTGCTGAACATAAATTAGATGCTTCATTTATTCAAGCTTTTATTTCTGGTATTGGATGCAACTGGCTTGTTGCTGCCGCTGTTTGGCTGTCTTATGGAAGTGAAGATATGATGGGGAAAATTGCGGGAATTTGGTTCCCTACGATGGCATTTGTTGCTATTGGATTTCAACACGTTGTCGCAAACATGTTTGTCATACCAGCAGCCATTTTCGCAGGAAACTTTACATGGTGGGATTATTTGGGTAATTTTATCCCTGTTTTTTTAGGCAATGCAGCTGGAGGAGCAATCTTTATTGGAATGGCCTATTGGTTTGCATACAAAAAGAATGATTATACTGTAATAGAAGGAACGAAACAATCCGGACGGTTAGAAAAGAAGATTGGGATGTAAACAAACTTAAAAAAGGAAAGTACCACAGGTCCATCTATTAGCATGGAGCTATGGTACTTTTTTTAAGTTATATTATTTACACTTAGGGGCCCCGTCCCTACCTTATTCAAATAAGGGACTTACGGCTTTTTCGTTGTGTATTCGATCGATTGCTTCTACTAGTAAAGGCGCTACTGATATAATCTTTATTTTATCGATGACCTTTTCATTTGGTAACTCGATTGTATTTGTTACTACTAATTCTTTAATTGGTGAGGAAGCAATTTTCTCAATTGCGTTCGCTGTTAGAACAGGATGAGTACAGCAAGCATAAATCGTTTTTGCCCCATTTTCTTCTAAAGCCTTAGCCGCCCCTGTAATTGTTGTACCAGTATCAATTAAATCATCAATTATAATTGCATTTTTTCCTTCTACATTACCTACAACATTTATAGTTTCGACAGCATTTTCCTCCAGTTTTCTTTTATCGATAAGGGCAAGAGGAACATGAAACAGGTTTGCCATTTTTCTTGCTCTAGTAATGCTGCCATTATGTGCTGCCACAATGACAATATCCTCTAATCCCTTTTCCTGGAAATAACGTGTAAGGATGGGTACACCAATAAGATGTTCCACAGGTATATCAAAAAAACCTTGAAGCTGAGGAGTATGGAGATCCATAGTAAGAACTCGATTGGCACCAGCTGCTTCTAATAGGTTTGCCACTAGCTTTGCAGTGATTGGTTCCCGTGAACGTGCCTTTCGGTCTTGTCTACCATAACCGTAGTAGGGAATAACCACATTGATAACACCTGCAGAAGCTCTTTTCAAGGCATCAATCATAATCAAGAGCTCCAAGATATTATCATTTACTGGATAGGAGGTTGATTGAACGACAAATACCTCACTGCCTCTAACACTTTCTTCTATATAGATTTGAATCTCTCCATCACTAAAGTGATTGACAGTGCACTTTCCTAAGTCACAGCCTAAAAGCGCTGCCATTTCTGTTGCCAGCTTTCGATTTGAATTCAATGTAAACATTTTAAATCTATTATTTAGTTGATACTTCACTATAGGTCCCCCACACATTAAAAATTTCTACCATACCTTTTTCTAGACTTTGCTAATTCATCTTATTTTACTATATTAAGCGCTACCATGGTAGTTTAAATAAAAAATGAGGCATTACATATGGAAATATTACATAAGTGATGCCTCATACTAATAAAAATCGTTACTTCTTACAAAATATGGTTTGCCGTCCATCATGTTGATTTTCCTCATAGAATAGAACGTGCCAATCTCTAAATTCAGTCAATAACTCTCCCGGTTGTAATTTGTACTGATTGGATACTCCCTCATGCTCATTTGCAGATGATAGAAAAAAGGTTTCCATGAAGAAATAACCATTGTCTTTTATGAGTGACTTAATTAAAGGAAATAGTGCACGATCGAGATAATAAGCTATGACAACCAAATCAAAAGAATTCTTTTTCCAATCAAGGTTGGTCATTTCCGTAAGATCGCAAAGACGTGGTTGGATGGAGAGCTTTTCCTTTGCTGCTAATTGCTGAAGATAGTTGACAGCCACATCAGATAGATCAATCGCATCCACTTTATAGTTTAATTGTGCTAAGAATTGACTATTTCCGCCAAGGCCGCAAGCAAGGTCCAAAGCCGCTCCCCCCGTTAAATATGGTGCCAAGTTTTCTAATCTTGTATTCGGTACTGGTTCAATCAGATCGTTTAACCGTTCTATATATTTGCTATTCCATTTCACTCTAGCTTCCATTTTGTGTTTATCTCCTAATTAGTGGCTTCATCTATTACAGGTTTACCAGTTTCGAGTAATACTTTGTTACGAGATAAGAAAAAAGTTAGAATTAACATGAGTAGCCCTGTTCCAATCAGCAGCCATTCAATTTCAATCACATCTGCCAATGGACCAAAAATCAGCATTCCTAAGGGCATCATTGAGCTGGATATCATTCCAAAAACACCAAAAATTCTCCCTAGATAATTTTCATCCACTTTCTCTTGTAATAACACCATCGTTGGGGTATTAAAAATTGGCATTGCTACCCCAAATACACCCATTAGAAATAAATAAATCCAAAAGACAGGAATAATACCTAACGCAACGGTACAAGCTCCCATTAAAATACTTGCTAATGTCATTGTATGAATTTTGTTTTGGAAGCCTCCCCATGAAGCGATTATTCCACCTCCGGTCATCATTCCAATCGAAAAGGCAAGCTCGATAGCGGTTAAACGCCAAATATCATCACCAAAGCTGCGTGTAACTTGGAGTGGTGTCAAAAATGCCGCAGGTGCCATCAATACAAAAAATAAGGCAAAAAACAAAAAGAATGTCTTTAGAAAATCGTGATCTTTAATGTATGTTAAGCCATGTTTAAAGTCATTGAGATAGCTTGTCTTTTGTTGTTCAGATGCTTTCTCATGCACCGAAATTTTTAGAAATCCTAGTAAGGTTATGATGGCAATCGCTGCAGTAATTACATCAATAAAGAAAATCATTTCAATAGAAGTGACTGACAACAAACCCGCACTAACCATCGGTGCCACGAACATAATGACTGCTTGCAGACTTCCGTTTGTTCCGTTCACTTTTGTCAGTTTATCCTTAGGTACAATTTGTGGCAAGATGGCACCGACCGCTGGGGTTTGAATACCTGTGCCAATTGCACGAATGGCTGCCATAAGGAAGAGCAACCAAATCGCTTCATATCCCATTAAAAAGACAATAGCGAGTATCAAAGTTGAAATCGCAATCAGTCCATCTGATAAGATAATTAGGATTTTTCGGTTGTACCGATCCGCCCAAACCCCTGCAAATGGCGATAGTATAAAAGTAGGGATAAAACCAGCAATGATATACAAGGTCATCATGACACCTGACTCTGTTGTTAGCGTTATATGCCACATCATCGCATATTGAACTAAAGCCGAACCAAATAAGGATATCGACTGACTACTTAAAAATAGAATAATATTCTTTTTCCAGTTACTCATTAAATCATTTGTTGCTGTATTCATTTATTCATTACCTTCACTTTCCTAGCTTGCCTAGTCTTTTTATAAACTTAAACATCTATAACATTCTACTAAAAAATACCCACTAGACCAAATAACTTATACCTTTGATAAAAAAATAAGTATTTATATGCAGTTCAGTCAAGAATAATGGTATAAGTTTTAGGAGTGGATACTTTGGAATATACTTGGCTTTCCGTTTTACCCTTTCTTATTGTCATTTCTATGTCTATCTGGTTAAAAAATATCTTACCTGGTCTTGTCGTTGGACTAATTGTCGGGTCATGGATTGTTACTTCCAATTTATTAACAGGTACAAGTCAATCGGTTACCTATATCGTGACCACATTGTCTGATGAGACAAATATTAAAATCATTGCCTTTCTTTATTTTTTTGGCGGTCTAGTAGGGATGATGAATATATCCGGCGGTATAAAAGGTTTTTCGGAATGGGTCGGGAGGAAGATTAAGACCGAGCGCGGATTGCTTGGACTTATTTGGCTTACCCTCCCCTTTACGTTCATGATGCCGATGTTTCGGATTATGATGATTGGACCTGTCGTCAAATCGCTTGCTAAAAAAATGAACGTTTCTAAGAAAAAAGTTGGACTGACCATGGATATTTCGACGGAATCGGTCATTGTCCTTTTACCAGTTGCCACCGCCTTTGTCGGTTTCATGGTTTCCTTAGTGGAAGGCAGCACTAGAGATCTTAATTTAGCTATGTCACCTTATCAAATTTTCCTGCTTAGTATTTTGTTCAATTTTTATGCCATCGTGATGTTAGTAATTGGAATGGTCCAAACCCTTTGGTCTAAATCCAAGGATAAGAACGTAAAAGGTGACCAAGAACAAATGGAAGAAGAAGAGCATGAATTTCACAGGGCTGGGATTAAAAAAGAATTGTCCTTGGTAAAAGCACAACCTTGGAACTTAATTGTCCCTGTCTTTTTATTGCTTGGCTTGTCCTTATTTTTGTTATGGCGGGACGGGTCAGCAAAGGGAGCCCAAACCATTTTTGATGCTTTTTCGATTGCCGACGCCACCTTTGTCATGCTCCTAGCTGTTTTTATCACCATAATCCTTTCCTTTATTTTTTATATTATAAGAAGGCAGTCCTTAAACGAAATTTTGTACCACTTTTATGATGGCGGGAATCAAATGATGGAGGCCATCAGTCTTCTTATTCTCATTTGGTCACTGACGTTATCTGCAGAGGAACTTGGATTTTCCGCCTTTATTAGTTCGACACTAGGATCCTTCCTCCCTGCTTTTTTGACTCCGGCTACGATATTTTTGCTTGGTTCACTGGTAGGCTACTTTATTGGTTCTTCGTGGGGTACATGGGGATTATTTATGCCATTAGGCGTTTCTTTGGCTGTCTCCACTGGTGCATCGATCCCGTTAACGGTAGGTGCGGTCTTTGCCAGCGGTGCCTTTGGTGCGTTGGCCTCCCCATTAGGTGATACGACTATCACCACTGCATCAATTATGGATTTGCCCATTGTCGAGTATGCCCGCTACAAATTAAAAATCTCTGTCATAGGTGGAGCAATTGCTATTGTTTTCTATCTTGTTAGTGCTTTCTTTATTGTTTGAATATCTAAAAAAATAATGAAGACCCCAATCATGGGGTCTTTCGTCTATATCAAGACCCAGTGGGAACTATTCCTTTTCTACACTCATAAAATATGGTGGATATTTAGCGACTTGAAACGGAGATGAACGCAAGATGACCATCCGAAAAGCGACACGTGATGAAACACAAAGAATATTAAATTATCATATGGCAGTTATGAAAGAAGCAACCATGGGTTATGTTAAACCAAGTCAGGAGAAAGTAGCTGAATTAATGGCACCATTTTTTAATGGTGGAGGCTATTACCTTGTTCGTTCAAAAAACAATATTATTCATGGGTGGGTTGGCATCGTCAGAATGATTGATCAAAATACTGATGAATGGGTCGGTTTTATCAATGAAATGTATGTACTTCCGTATTTTCGGAATCAGGGTATAGCAGAAAAATTATGTAAGGCTGCATTCAATCAATTGAAAATAGAAGGATTTAATAAAGTGCACTTGAATGTATATGCAGGAAACCCCGCAAAACGACTTTATCAAAAATTAGGCTTTCAAGATGTTTCCACTTTGATGGCGAAGAACCTGGATCTTGGATAATTACTTAAATGATAACGACGCTGTTTTAAAAATTATATAAGAATAATAATGCATCTATTGTGAGTAATAGAAATGTAATCCAAATGTTAAGCAGTTACAGTTAAATTACAGTATGATTAAAACGGCCAGAAACAGTTAACAATCTCCCGAAAGTTATAGACGAATAGAAATATGGTGTGATAGTCTATAACAATTATTAGGAGGTTGAACATGAAAACTCGAACGGCTTACTATGATAATGCAAAATTCCTTCTTGTTTTTTTCGTTGTATTTGGTCACTTTATCCAATCATATATTCACGAAGATCACTTAATCCATACTTTATATACGACAATATATACGTTCCATATGCCTGCTTTTATCCTAATTTCAGGTTTTTTTGCGAAAGGCTTCCAAAAACAAGGTTATATAAAAAAGGTCGCAAAAAAATTAATCATCCCTTATTTAATTTTTCAAGGGATATACTCTATATATTACTTCTTTATTAACAAACAAACAGCAGTTGCATTAGACCCATTAAATCCACAGTGGTCCTTATGGTTTTTAATCAGCTTATTTTGCTGGAATGTCATGCTTTTCCTGTTTACAAAATGGAAAGCAAGCTTTGCCCTATTTTTAGCGATAGCATTAGGAATAGCTGTTGGTTATTTTGATGAAATTAATAACTATTTAAGCTTGTCACGAACCTTTGTATTTTTCCCATTCTTCCTACTCGGATATTACTTTAAAAAGGATTACTTTGAAAAATTTAGTAATAATAAATACAGATATCTCTCCTTAATCATTTTAGGTACAATCTTTGTGGCATTTTATTTGCTGCCAGGTTTTGACTATAAATGGTTGTTCGGTTCCAAGCCGTATGATGCACTTAGCTACTCACATCTAAATGGAGGAATCATCCGTTTAGGTGTTTATTTCCTAACGTTACTGGCTACTCTCAGCATCTTGGCATTGGTCCCTAGACAAAGATATTTCTTTACAAAATGGGGCACGAGTTCGATTTATGTCTACCTTTTACATGGTTTTTTCATCAAATATTTTAGAAACAGTGAATTAGAGGGCATTTTAAATCATTCCGAACAAATATTTATATTCACGTTCATATCGATTTTGTTAATTGCACTCCTTTCTAGTAAAATGGTAAGAAAGATTTCTCAGCCCTTTATTGAGTTAAAATCTTCATTATTTAAAAAATATTCAACGGACTGACGTTAACGTCCATAAATACTGCTTTGATACTTGCCGGGAGAACTTTACTTATGAAAAATAAAATCATTATATTTTGTTTTATACTAATGCTAATTGGTACTTACACTTATATTCAAGGTTCCTCGGCAAGTTCAAAGGAGATTAACCTCGTCGCTTTGGGTGATTCGATTACACATGGTTCTGGGGATCCTTCAAGGCAGGGATATATAGAAATAGTGAGGGGTAAACTTGAAGAAAAAAAGGGTATTCCTGTCCAAGTGAGCAACTATGCCATACCGAAATATACATCGGATGATATTTTAGAACAGCTTCAGGACGAAGAAATTCTGGAGCAACTAAATAAAGCTACTTATATGGTACTTTACATCGGTACAAACGATTTTCGCAAAAGTACGGATCATAAATTTAATCCTCTTAATAAAAAAATGCTTATTACAGAGAGATTAACCTTCTCTAATAATATGCATAAAGTTCTAAAAATCATGAAAAGAGAAAATCCTACTGCACCGATTTTCGTCTTAGGATTATTCCATCCCTATGTTGAATTTCAGAACCAACAAGAAATTCTCTCCTTAATCGAGCAGTGGAATAGCGAAATAATTGATATTATTAATAATTTTGAACGGACTCTCTATGTCCCCACACTGGATTTATTTAAAGACAAACCAAAAAAGCTGTATTTTAGTGATTCGCTTCATCCAAATCCTGCTGGTTATCAACTGATTGCCGATCGACTTTTTAGCCATTTAGAATCGACGATTTCGGAATGATTATTTGGATTAAAAAAACATGTTATACTTATGATTACCTGTGTTTATTGTAGAAGATTGATCAGCATGATTAGGGGTGTTTTTTTATGAATTTTAAGGCAGTTATTTTAGACATTGATGGAACCCTTGTTCCACACAAAAAGACGATTAGCCAGGCTACATTGGATGCCATACACCAATTAAAAGAAAAAAACTTGAAAGTGGTCATTGCTACAGGAAGAGCTCCCTATTTTTCAACATCCATTATCCAGGAAACTGGTGTGGACTCCATGGTCTTTTTTAATGGCGCCTATGTTTATCATGAGGGAAAAGAAATATACAAGAATGTTTTTGAAAAAAGTGTTTTAAAGAAAATAAATGAATTGTCTCATCAGTCAAAACATCCGCTTACCTTTTTAGGCGGTAAAAGCTTTAAGGCAACAGATTTGACTCACCCATTCGTCGTGGAAGCATTTAGGCATGAAACGTGGAGGCCAGAACTTGCACCTAGTCAGTTTTGGCAAGATCAGGATATTTATCAATTGTTCCTTCATTGTGATTTAGAAGAGGAGTTGCGCTATCAAACAGATATTCCTGAATTAGACTTCAGGAGGTGGAGTTCTGGAGCAAGAACCTGCGATGTGAATGTAACCAATTCACATAAAGCAGTCGGCCTAACAAAATTGTTAGAAAACCTCGGGATTGCGCCTGACGAGGCCGTTGCATTTGGAGATGGTTTAAATGATATTGAGATGCTCACAATGGCAGGAATGGGCGTGGCCATGGGCGGTGCCCGACAGGAAGTCAAACAGGCTGCCGATATGGTCACCCTCTCCGCCGAAGAAGACGGTGTCCTCCATGGTTTAAAGCGTCTCGGTTTAATCTAATAAGGATATTTAATGAGCATCCAGTGTCAGAAAACTGACACTGGATTTTCTTTACTACTATCGAATAAGTTCTCAGAAAGAAATAAGAACCTACAGGATTTCTATTAAGCTATCAATCACTTGATCAATTTCTGCTTTCGTCGTAAACCGGCCTAAGCTAAACCGAATGGCACCCATCCCTACTTCCTCAGGAACTTGCATCTCTTTTAATACAGGTGATAATTCAATCCTTCCTGCATGACAGGCTGATCCAGTAGAAGCAGCTAAATTAGGGATTCTATCTAGCAAACTCTGTCCAATCTTATTAACAAAGCATACATTCAAGGTATTCGGCAACCGTTCTTCAGGATGACCATTTAGTACAATCTCGTCTCCGAAAGCCTCCTTTAACTGTCCCCAGAAATAATCGGTCAACTCCTTTATTTTACTATTTTCCACATGATTTCTAGCGATTTCACATGCCTTCCCTAATCCCACTGCTAATAGAGTATTCTCCGTCCCCGCCCGAAGTCCAAATTCATGTCCTGCCCCATGGATAAGTGGTTCAAGTTCAATCCCTTCTTTAACATACAATACGCCAATTCCTTTAGGTGCATAAAGCTTATGTCCAGCGATTGTGAGCATACCTACTTTTAACTCATTAACATCAATAGGTACTTTTCCAACGGATTGTGAAGCGTCTGTATGAAAAGCAATTCCATACCTTTCAGCCATTCTCCCGATCTCTTTTATTGGTTGTAACGTCCCTACTTCATTATTCGAGTGCATAATAGAAATGAGAATCGTATCTTTTGTAATTGCCTTTTCTATTTCTTCCAGTAATACTCTCCCAAAGCGATCAACACCTACATATGTAACCCTTGCACCTGCTTCTTCTAGAAATTTACACGGATTGATAATTGCTGGATGTTCCACCTTGGAGGTAATGATATGATTACCTTTCTTTCTATTTTTATAAAAATACCCTTTTAGTGCAAGGTTATTTGCCTCACTTCCCCCGCTTGTAAAAATAATTTCTCTCGGAGAACAGCCAATTAATGCTGCAGTCTGCTCTCTAGCCTTGTGTAACAATTCCTTTACTGGTTTACCTGCCCAATGTAACGCTGATGGATTACCGTAAAAATCATTTAATAACGGTTGCATCGATGCTACTACCTCTGGAGCTAAAGGTGTACTGGCATTGTAATCAAGGTATATTTTTTGCAAGATCCTTCCCCACTCTCCAATTATTTTAAAAATAACTCTAATCCAACTAATATATATTTTCTGTTAAAAAACTGGAAAACCCATCTAATTGGAATATTAGTAATAAAATTGCCATAATTATCATATTAATTGTTGCTTGACCATCAGGTCGAAATTCGAATAATAGGACTACACCAATTCTACCAAAATTTCCTTTCAACAGGTAATTTAAGAATTTACTAATCTATTATACAAGCTGCTATGGAGAAAATATACATTATGTAATTTTAGGGGAGGAATTTAGTATGAATAAAAATAAAAAGATGATCTTAGCTTATGAAGCAATGGGGATTCCCTTAATCCGACTTCCAAACTTTTCAAAATTAATGAAGAAGGAAAATAGAAATGCGGCGTAACAAAAGGATTCTACTAGTCTCCCATTGTATCTTGAACCAGAACACGGTCATTGAAACCGAGGCAAGGGCTGAAGGAGCAATCCTTTCAGCCACAGAATGGGCAATAAAAGAGGGATTTGGCATTGTCCAATTACCCTGCCCCGAATTTACTTATCTCGGGTTGAATCGGCCATCGATGACATATGAACAATACAATACGCCTGAGTATAGGAAACATTGTCGGGAAATCCTGGCTCCAGTCCTTAGTCAAGCCAAGGAGTACCTGAAAAACGAGTATGAAATGGCAGGACTCCTTGGTATCCAAAGCAGCCCTTCCTGCGACCCGACCAGAGGAATATTTATAGAAGAACTCTCTGCATTGTTTGTTGAAAATGGAATCAATTTGAAAACACTTTGGTATTTACCCAATAGTAATAATCCTACTTTTAATAGTGAAGAGCATAATTTGAAATGAAATTTCTATAAAGCCTGCTAATTTCCTAGCAGGTTTTTAATTTTTTCATTAGTTACTTTTATGAATTTTGGATGTATGAGTTAATGGTTTAAATTTATAGAGGGATGGGTTTACCATGAACATTGATATAATAAATAGTGGGTTTCAAAATTGAAGTGTGTAATGAGATAAGCTAGTAACGCTTGGGTCTCATAAATCTCTTTGTAATAGAAATCATTGTAATGTAGGTTACCGAAGAAACAACCTGGTCTTGTTGGCAGAATATTTTGGGGAGCTGACTTTTTCTTAAGTACTTTTATACATAAGTTATTTAGATCTATCAGATTGTCTTTTGTTACTTCTTGCGTAAAACAGGGTTCATCTTCCCCGTTATGGAGTGTTTCAACAAACCAATGGTGGATTTGGTTAGCCTTTCTCCAGTAAGCAACTTCTTCAAGGATACTGTCCCAAGATCGTCCATATTCCTCAAAGTGCTTAACGTATGGTTTTAATTTTTGATACGTTTCATTCTGTTCTGTTTCATGTTGATGTAAATAGGCATTTGCTATATGGACTTCTTCATAGTCCATTCCTTCAATCTTCGGTAAAGATATTAAATACATATCAAGTCCCATAATCTATCTCCTTTTATATTTTTTAGTTGATCATAATCTAGCAAATCAACCAATATCATCCTAGCACAATCATGTTTTATTATTGAGATCAATATGTGTACAAATATTGAATTTTTTGAAATTACTGGAGATTATTCAAACTAGCTATAGTCTAAATGTTAACAAAATATTCATACTCTTCTCTGTGTGTTTTCTATAAAATTAACTTGTAATTGTCTGAATGGAGAAAGGAAGTGGAATATGGCTTTTAAATCCCGAACTGAATCGCTAGAATTACGAATTCTAAGAATTTTAAACACACGAATGGAACTATCGGAGGAATGCCGGAAGAATTATTCTTACCTTGAAAAGGGATATGCAGGTGAAGTTCAATTTGATTTATTGACAGAGGAGCTTGAAAGTACTTGCTTAATTTTGAACGATTTACTGCTCGAGATTAACGGCACAAAGTTCCAAATCGACACCTTGATTATTTTTCAAGAAACAATTTACCAATTTGAGGTGAAAAATTATGAAGGTGATTATTGTTATGATGAGGAAAGTTTCCAAACTTTTTCAGGACAGGAAAGGAAAAATCCATTTGACCAATTAAAACGAAGCAAATCCTTGCTTCGCCAGCTAAACCAGACTATTGGATATAACTTACCCATTGAAGGATACGTTGTTTTCATAAACCCCGAGTTTGCCTTATTTCAGACCCCAAAAAACCTGCCGATAATTTTTCCAGGTCAACTTAATCGATTTATGAAGAAATTAAACAAAAAGCAGACAAAACTGAATAGTTGGCACACAAAGCTAGCGGAAAGGTTGGTTTCATTACATATTGTTGAATCCCCCTATGGGAGATTACCCCCTTATGAGTATGACAAAATTAAAAAAGGGGGTAATTGCAAAAAATGTAGTTCCTTTGCGTTGTCAGTACATGGTAAAAAATTGATTTGTAATGATTGTGGGTGTGAAGAATCTATTGAATCAGCTGTTCTGCGCAGTGTTAATGAAATTAAGCTACTTTTTCCAGATCGAAAAATTACAACAAAAGAAGTACATGAATGGTGTCAGGTGGTTGAGTCTAAAAAAAGAATTGCACGGATACTTGAGAGAAATTTTAAGATTAAGGGGTTTGGTCAATGGGCTTTTTATGAGTAAGGCCACAATGGCATTTGTTACTCACATTATCCTCTGTCAGATCAAGCTACTAGTCTTAATTACGCATATTAAAGACATTCCTCTTGGTTTCTTGTTGGATTTTGTCCTTAAGACAGCTCCTTAAAGACATTAAACAGGCTTCCCTGTTGAGTTTTGTCTTTAAGAGAGCTTATTAAAGACATTCCTCCGGCTTCCCTGTTGGGTTTTGTCTTTAAGAGAACTTATTAAAGACATTACACAGGCTTCACTGTTGAGTTTTGTCTTCAAGAGAGCTTATTAAAGACATTACACAGGCTTCCCTGTTGAGTTTTGTCTTTAAGAGAGCTTATTAAAGACATTCCTCCGGCTTCCCTGTTGGGTTTTGTCTTTAAGAGAGCTTATTAAAGACATTACACAGGCTTCACTGTTGAGTTTTGTCTTCAAGAGAGCTTATTAAAGACATTACACAGGCTTCCTTGTTGGGTTTTGTCTTTAAGAGAACTTATTAAAGACATTACACAGGCTTCACTGTTGAGTTTTGTCTTCAAGAGAGCTTATTAAAGACATTACACAGGCTTCCCTGTTGAGTTTTGTCTTTAAGAGAGCTTATTAAAGACATTCCTCCGGCTTCCCTGTTGGGTTTTGTCTTTAAGAGAGCTTATTAAAGACATTACACAGGCTTCACTGTTGAGTTTTGTCTTCAAGAGAGCTTATTAAAGACATTACACAGGCTTCCTTGTTGGGTTTTGTCCTTAAGAGAGCTTTATATTAAATATTTCACGTAGATTATATACTCTACCTACAAATCCTCTCCACCCTCAGCTTCCCATCTAGAAATCTCTTCTCGGACCATCGGTGCAACTTCTTTTCCTAATAGTTCGATCGCACTCATTACCTCATCATGTGGCATGGTGCCTACGGGGACGTGAAGCATGAAGCGTGTGATGCCTACATTTTTGCGCAGATGAATGATTTTTTCAGCGACGGTTTTTGAATCACCTACGTATAATGCACCTTGAAAGCTTCGAGCAGCATCGAAACTAGAGCGGTCATACCTTCCCCAACCGCGCTCTCTTCCTAATTTATTCATTGCTTGCTGGGTTGAAGGGAAAAACTTATCTGCCGCCACTTCAGTGCTCTCCGCAATAAAACCGTGAGAGTGCGAAGCAACTGGCAGCTTCGATACATCGTGGCCGGCATGGGTAGCCGCCTTCTTATAAAGCTGGACTAGAGGCGCAAAATGCAAGGGACTGCCGCCAATAATGGCTAGCACTAACGGAAGCCCGAGTAAGCCTGCACGGATGACGGAGTCCTGACTTCCGCCGCTTCCTATCCAAACTGGTAAAGGATTTTGAACTGGTCTTGGGTACACACCGAGATTATTTATAGCTGGCCGGTGTCCGCCTTTCCAAGTCACTTTTTCAGATTCACGAATTTTCAATAATAACTCCAGTTTCTCGTCAAATAGTGCATCATAGTCTTTTAAATCATAGCCAAATAGCGGAAAGGACTCGATAAACGAACCTCGACCTGCCATAATTTCAGCACGTCCATTGGAGATGGCATCAAGAGTTGCAAAATCCTGAAATATTCGTACAGGATCGGCTGAAGATAGTACGGTTACCGCACTTGTCAGACGTATCCGATTGGTTTGCGACGCCGCTGCTGCCAGAACCACCGCTGGAGAAGATGCCGCATAATCTTCGCGATGATGCTCGCCGACACCGAAGATATCCAACCCTACCTGATCTGCTAATACAATTTCTTCGACAACCTCGCGAATTCGTTCTCCATGACTGATTACTGCACCCGTTTCAACATCCGGCGTTGTCTCCACAAACGTACTTATACCTATTTCCACTAGAAAACCCTCCTATTATGTATCGTCTGGTTTAATACCAGAGAAATCACATCTTACAATATCCTACTAATCATTTTAACTTGTCCCCTCAAATTAAAAAAGTTTTTGATATACCTAAATAGCATTTCTATAAAAATAAGCATCAAGAAAAAAGGAAGACTTCCTCCTGTAATCTTGATGCTATGATAACGTAATAAATAACTACTCTTCTTTGACAATGGAGTAAACCTTTAAATTTTGATGCTTTCCTTTTGCGAGCATCGCTTTCCTAAGGGTGCCCTCAAATGACATACCTGCCTTTTCCATCACTCGCTCTGAGCCAGCGTTCTCTTCAAAGCATCTAGCTTGAATTCTGACTACGCCCATTTTCTCAAACCCGAATCGTATCACTTCTTTGACTGCCTCTGTTATGATCCCATTACCCCAATAATCCTGAGAAAGGACATATCCGATTTCTGCCGTCTTATGATTTAGCTGCCATGATACAAAATCAATCGATCCAATCAATTTTCCATTCTCTTTGTATTCAATCCCCCATGGAGCAACCTTTTTATTGGCATACTGTTCTAAGGTAAATTCTACAAACTCCATAGTGTCTGAAATTGTTCGATGAGCATTCCAAGTAACGTACTTTGCAACTTCTTCCTTGGAGCAATAGGAAAACATATCATCTACATCTTTTAAAGATATTTTCCTAAGGAAAAGCCGTTCCGTTTCTAATACTGGAAAATCGCCGAATACTTCTTCCATTCTCATAAAATCAGCTCCGTTACTCACTATTGATTATCTCCAATTTTTCCATTTCAATCACACTCCTCAGATATTCATATTCTGCTTGATTGAGGATGACAATATCATTGGTCAGTGATAAGGTAACTAAAAAACGGCCCCATAATTGCAACATCTTGGGAGCCGTTTTTGATATTATTCCTCTGCTATTTTTACAAGTTGCTTGCCAATATTATCCCCGCGGAAAAGACCTAGAAAGGCTTCAACTGTATTTTCAAAGCCAAAAACAATATTTTCGCGAGATTGGATTTTCCCTTCCTTCACCCACTGGGATAGTTGAGTGAAGGCTTCTTTGTTATGCTGGGCATAGTCGCTTACAATAAAACCTTTCATCAATGATCTGGTTGTCAGCAACTGCCCCGCAACCCTTGGACCCATTTCTGGCATTTCTAAGTTATATTGCGAGATTTGGCCGCAAATGATTGTTCGAGACTGAAAATTAATCAGAGTCATTACTGCATCACTCACTGCTCCGCCAACATTATCAAAATAAACATCGATACCGTCAGGACATACTTCCTTGATTGCTTTGCGCAGGTTTTCCGCTGTTTTATAATTAATAGCTGCATCAAAGCCTAATTCTTCAGTGAGATATGTGCATTTTTCATCTTGTCCGGCAATTCCGACAACTCGGCAGCCTTTTAGCTTGGCAATTTGACCAACAATCATCCCAACGGCACCAGATGCTCCTGAAACAACAACGGTTTCCCCTTCCTTTGGCTCTCCTATGTAAGTTAGTCCCATATATGCAGTCAAACCAGGCATTCCGAGTACATGAAGCGCAGTTGATACCGGTGCCAATTCTGGATTGATTTTACGAATCGTACTTCCATCCGACACATTGTACTCGGCCCACTCAAGGCGGCCTTCAACAAATTGACCTACTTGAAATCTGGAATTTCTTGTTTCAACAATCTTTCCGACCATTCCTCCAAGGAACGGCTCTCCGACCTCATAAGGCTTTGCATAAGACTTGGCAGCTGACATTCGTCCCCTCATATAAGGATCGACTGAAAGAAACAGTGTACGAATCAGCACTTCTCCTTCTTTAATCTCTGGTACTTTTTCTTCAATCATTTTGAAGTTGCTTTCTGTTGGCATTCCCACTGGCCTGCTTGCCAATAAAATTTTTCGATTCACATTTTCCCCCATGTAACCACTCCTCTTTTAAAATGAAGCATTTTCAGTCCTCTATACATGTTCTATTTTCTAAAGGTAATTCCCTGCTTTTATTTCATTACATTCGGACCATAAAAATTATTGTATTTTATAAATCGAAAAAAACGGAAGGACGACGATCGTTAGTGTAAGGAAAAAAACAGATAATGCACCGCCCTTTTGCTTCTCCTTCCATAATGTAACGGCGAAGCCAAAAGTATAAACAGCAATGGCAAACAAAGAAACAAAGATTAAAATTGTCAACCTACTCCCCTACCTTTTTAGGTTTTTTTGTTTCTTTTCCATAATCAATAATTTCAATATCCGCTTTCACCTTAATGTCAGCATCAAGATACGATTTTGCCCAATTAAATTTTTCAAATTCCTGAATCGTCCCAAAGTATTTTCTGGCGTATAAATCTAACGGGTAGGGTACACCTTTTAATTCCGTCTGTGTTTTTTTAAACAAATCTTCATTCACTAATTCGATATGTTTGGCTATGTGTCTTTTTAAAATATGTTGGTTTTTTTTCTCCTTAAAGCTAACCATAGATGGATTTGACATAATTTCCAATTTTAATGGGATTGTTATAAAAATCTTTGGCTTCCCATTTTTCAAATCCATTTTTACTTTATTGTTTTTAGTTTTCATGACTCTTGCCGAAATCTCCTTTTCTTCTTCCTTATTAGAAAAAGGATCAGGTACATTCAACAATATATCTTTGATATTTGTTGTGTCATCAAGAATATTAACCGTGCGTGTTTCTTGACCATTTAGCTTATTTATCATCACCCCATCTTTGAAAACTGCTGACCCCATAAATTGGGTATCATCAAGCTCGCCGGTTGCATTCACTTGCCCTGCTATGTATTCATCTTCACTTTTAATGGCAGGATTCTTTTCTCTTTCAGCTGAGGTGTACATCGCCAAAAAGAGATCTGACCCCCTTTCCACCGTTTGAAAAAAGCGGTAGATAGTAGAATCAGGGATCATCCCATTATCAATCCCATGATCGATTATGAATTGAAAGTATTTATGTGGTCTTGTTTCCAATTTTGGACGATTCTTTAAAAAATATTCGCTTGCCTTTTCTTTAGATACTGCCAGATAATTATTCAGTCGAATTTCTTTATCCTTTAATACATCGTAAAAGACCGTTATAAAATCCTTGTCTCCTGCAAACTCCTCAGAAATAACAAAAATCTTTAATAGTTCATAACTAATATTACGTGAGATGATCGAATTAGCAGTTGCTTTTGCTGTAATGAAATCATTAGCATCAAACGTAATGATTTCTCGAGGCTTTTCTGTTGAGCCACCACCGCCTTGCATACTCCCTACTTCGGGATTAGCAATTAGCATGGTGACTTTAATTTTCCCCTCCTTTTCTGAATGATCAAGTCCTATTCCAATCACAAATGATTTATCTTCAAGTTCTTCACGATCCCAACAGCCTGATAATATGCAGACAATGGCAAATAGCAACATTACTTTACATACTGTTTCGATTTTTTCCATGTTTAAAGTCTCCTTTTAACAGTGCAGCCAGCCATAAAATGATTGCAATAGCACTGAAAGCAGGACCCGCTATCATTGCTATTATCGGCTTGAATTCTAAACTAACATCAATTGCTGCTTCTGGAATCGATCCAATTAATAAATAGATTGTCGCGAGTGATGGGATTAAAATTTCAAAATCTTTAATTTTAAAAATATGACCGAACATTAGTGCATTGAGATACAAAAATGCAGTGAAACGAATAAATGCTGACATGATCCACATAACGAAAAAGATAATTTCTACATTCGGAAGATAACTACCGAGTGAAACATACCGAATCGCTGTGTGGAATGGAAAAGCTGTTCCTCCAAAGGTTACATCGAACATGCAGATAAAAATTAGAACGCAAACACTAATTTGTATGCTTACATAGACAAAAGCAATCCATGTGCCTTTTCGAAATTCTTTGTTTGAAGCACAATAAGGGATTAACAAGGTAAACAGAAAAAATTCAGCAAAAAGAGTGAGTCTTTGTGTACCTACCTTCAAAACTTCAAGTTTTCCAGGACCCCAAATCGGAAAAATTGAATAAATATTGCTATCTTGAGTACTTAATATTAGCGCTAGATACAAAGATAGTACAAAATAAAAAATCATTAAATAGGAAACCGAACCAATATGCTGAATTCCTTTTTTAGCGCCATAGGCACAAACGACCATTAACAGGGCATAGATGATTATGTTTGGGGTTGTTGGAAAATAAAATGTCCGAATGATATTTGTATATGTTCTTGAATCGAACGAGATGGCAAACGAGCTAATTACAAAGATAAGAAGACAAACAATAAAACCTATGTATCTTCCGAGTAACTTTTGAATGACGGAAAATAGGTTCTTATTTTCATACAAGGACAAAGTCTTTAATAATAAAAAAAGCGGGATAAAAAATAATCCAGCTGACAGGATCGGGATCATCCATGCTGCATTTTGTACCTGATTATACAGAGTGGCAGGTGTATCTTCAGATGCTTTGGCCCCAACCATCAATATAGCGATTGACACATATTCACGAATACCGAGTTTTGCAGGCTGCTGATTCATTTTCTTATCCCTTTCTTTGTTTAACCATATCCTTTGGTTTTAAATACCCTGGGCGAAACCTTTCTTTCATTGGAACATGACGGATTATTAAGTCCTTTGATGAGAAAAAATGTGGTGTCATCGGTGCAAAGTAAGAAGTGCCAAATGATTTTAATGAAACTAAATAAAAGAGAGCGGCAGTAAATAAAGCGATGACTGCATATACACCTAGAAATCCTGCTACAAGAATAAACAAAAAGCGACTGATCCGAATAGCGAAATTCATGCTAACATCACTGATAATAAATGAGCTTAAGCCTGTTAAGGCAATGACAATAATGACAATCGGACTAATGACATTAGCTTGAACAGCTGCTTGACCTAAAATTAGTGCTCCGACAATCCCAATCGTTGGGCCAATTGGGGATGGCACGCGTAATCCCGCTTCTCGAATAAGTTCAAAGGCAATTTCCATCATTAAAACTTCAATTATGGATGGGAACGGGACACGTTCCCTCGTCCCAGCCATCGCCATTAACAAATCAGGCGGAATCATCCCTACATGAAAATTGGTAATCGCAATATAAAAAGAAGATGTCAAAACAGCTACAAACAAAGCAATAACACGCAGAATCCTAATGAAATTACCATACGGCGTACGTAGATAATGATCTTCTGGCGAATGGAACAATGCCCAAAAGGTAGCAGGCAGTATCAGGCTCCCCGGTGAATTTTCCATTAATAATACAATATGACCTTCTTCAATAAATGAAGCCGCTCTGTCCGGTCGCTCCGTATATAATATAGTTGGGAATAACGATCTTGGCCGTTCTTCTAGATATTGCTCTAATATACTTAAATCAATAATCCTGTCCACATCGAGCGAAGATAATTTATCTTTTATGGTTTGAAGTAGTTCATCATTCACTAAGTCTTTTTCATATGCAAGAAACACAGAGTCTTTCGACCGCTTTGTAATAAGCTGAGCCTCAAAGATTAGATTTTCATTTTTAATCTTTTTACGGATTAAGGAAATATTATCAATCACCTTTTCGTTAAAGGCTTCTTTTGCTCCTTTTACAATTACCTCATTATCTGATTTTTCTATTCCCCGACCACGAATTTTCGTCGTTTGAAAGGCATAACATTGAGAATCGCCTTCCACAAAGAGTATGGTGCCCCCAGAAGTAATAAATTCAGTAATCTCCCCAATATTCGTGACCGTCGTTTCTATTGGATATGAAACGATATCAGGAATTTTTTCAGATGGCTGCTCAGCTTCAAGTAGTGGTTCCACGATGCTTTCTTGAATATTGGTTATATCTACCATGGTACTAATGAAGAAGATAAATGCACGCTTATTAATTGAATGGATGGTAAACTCACGTACCTTAACATCCATATTTTTCGGAACACTAAAAATGGACGTAAATGTCGCTAAATTTTTATCTAAATCATTGCTGATATCCTGCTCTTTTTGTTCTATATCCAGTGCATTGGACTGTTCGTTAAACTGAGGTTCTGGATTAAGTTTCTCTATAAGCGGTTTTAATAGCCTATTCTTCATCACGAACCACCCCCAGTTTTTATCTAGTTTTCCAATTTAAGGTGCTCTTATGTATAAAAAAACAAAAAAACGAGCCGCAATCATCACTGTCCATCTTTTAATTTTCAAATATAAAAAAATCCCTTCAAAGTGAAGGGATTCATTTCTAATCTTTTTATTGTTTCAAAATGTAAGAACTGATCATGAACATGACCAAAATATAGGTTCAATCCGATTGTTTAATTTTGTAGTTTTTATGATTAACTATGGTTGTAAGTGGTTCATCTTTCGTTTTTGAAAATCCGTATTGAACCATTACAGAGTTTTCCCTAATGCCCGTTACTTTTCCTTCATGTTCTTCTCCTTCACGTTTAAAGGAAATAACATCGCCAATTTTCACAGTGGCCATTCCCATCACCTCGCCAATATAATGTCCAAAAATTTCTAATGTAATACTCCCATTTGCATCAAAGTAATCTGCAGTTTTTTTTAGATTTGCAACTATTTTAAAAAAAGATTAGGGAATGCTCAATTAGTGTGGTATACTTTGTCTACCATTTTCTTTATGTGTTTGTGTGCCCGCCCTACTCAACTGCAGAGTAGGGTTTTTTTATGTAATTTTTTCTAAGATAACAAAAAAAGACTCTACAAGAGAGCCTTTTTATATTTAAGTTCTTATTATGCTTTGCGAACGTTAGTAGCTTGGGGTCCACGTTGACCTTGTTCTACTTCAAATGTTACTGCTTGACCTTCGTCTAAAGATTTGAAACCTTCGCTTTGGATAGCTGAGAAGTGTACGAATACGTCGTCTCCTGCTTCGCGTTCGATAAATCCGAATCCTTTTTCTGCGTTAAACCATTTCACTTTACCTTGTTCCATTGTTGTTTCCTCCTCGTGTGCTAAGCACACATTGTGTTACTATCCTTGCATCTTTAAGACAGAAAGTTTTAAAACTTAATACCTACCGAAAAACAAAAATAATTCTTCTTTACTATAACAGAGACTTCCCATTAATGCAAATCAATATTCAAAATTTATTTGCACCCCCTATCACAAGATGTTCGCCTGAATTTGGCAACCCGTAACCAATACAAATCTGTTATAGTAGTCTAATAAGATGATTTTCGAAAGGAATTAATTAAAATGAAATGTATTTCAATTGATTTAGACGGCACTTTATTAAACTCACAGCATCAAATATCTGAGGAGAATCTAGAAGTCCTCAACAAACTACAAGAATTAGGTCATTGTGTCATTTTAAATACGGGTCGTGCCTATGCAGATGTCATAAAATTAAAAGCGCTCCAAAATATGGAGCTTCCGATATTTTGCATTAATGGTTCTATCCTATACTCAGCGGCAAGAGAACGGTTATATGAGGCAACTTTAACAACTTCTGCTTATGAAGAAATATTTGCGATTTTACAAGGATTGGGTGTAGGAATTCTCGTATATACAAATTATGGAGGTTTCCCTTCCACCTTGCCACCGCTACATGGAAAAACAAAAGAGGAGTTAAATTCCCTTTTTCAAGAATTCAATTATGACGAAATTCTTGAAAAAGACAATCTGAAAATTTATAAACTAATTGCGTTGTTGCAAGAGAACCAATTAGACAAAATTGAAGTAGTGAAAACTGCTCTAACTGGAAGAACTGATATTTCAACCGCCACCTCTTTTCCAAACATTATGGAGATTACTTCAATTGAAGCGAATAAAGGAAAGGCTTTATTACGTTACCAGCAGATGATGGACCTATCTTTTGATGAAATTATTGCATTTGGAGATGGGGGCAATGATCTAGCTCAATTTGAAGTTGCCACTACTTCTGTTGCGATGGGAAATGCTCCTCTCGCCATTCAACAAAAAGCTGACATTATAACGAAAACTAATGACGAAGATGGGTTTGCTTATGCTGTTCGTCATCTATTAGATTTACTCAAGACAGATGAAAAAATCTCAATATCCTAGTAAATAAATAAACGAGACGCCAGAAAATGGTGAATCTCGTTTTTTTTTCCCCTAGAATCACTTTTTGTCGATCAATTTTTTTATAGTTAAAAGGGCTCGATGTCATTTTGAATAATGAAAGGCATAATCTTTTTACTAAAGGGGGGATTTTTATTAGCCAGTCATTTGCAAACAACACTTCATCTAGAACCTCGGTGGTATTAGGGGTAGTCTTAGGAGTGATAGGGATTGGACTCATGGTCATTAATATCTTAATTGGGTTTATCTTCGTTATTATTGGGGCTATATTATTCTTCGTCATTCGTTACTTTGCCAACGATACTTCAGTTTCTTGTCATGAGGATGGATTTATTGTAACGGTTATCAATAAAAGAAAAGGAACCTCTGTCCATGAATATTCCTGGCAGGACGTAACTGAAACGGTTTATTATGAAAAGGATTCTAGCGGTGAGAATAACACCACCACTTGTTATTTTCAGGCTAAAACCGAAATTGGTGTTGCATTTAATCTAGCTGAAATGAAGAATTTTGATGGATTAATTCAGCTTTTCAATAATAATACAAGCCACTTGCCATACTATTGGGAAAAACCAAAAGGAATGTTTAAAACCAGTTATGTAAAACAAAATCGGATTTGATCTTAAAAAAGGTGACTTAACACCGATGCCTGTCACCTTTTTAAGATCGTTTTAAACTAGTTCAAGCTGAGTAAATATTTCTGAAAATGATTCTTCTTTTTTTATCTGCATTTCTTGCTGTTCGTTGATTCTTACTTTTCTGTTCTTTTCAAATTGTTTCAAATACTGTGCGCTAGTGTTATTTTCTAAAAGCGCTCTGGTTACGATTGGAGCTAACACGTGAGCGTCCAATAACCCACAATTAATTCCAATTGCTCCTGTCGGGGTCATTGTATGTGCGGCATCACCTATGATCACTAAGCCATCCTTAACCCATGTCTCACTGCACGAACTTACTACCTTTAGACAAACAAAATCCTTCCATGATTGGATATTTCGTAAGACAATATCTTCTAATTCCGGAAAACTGTTTACTAATGGTTCCAGAAATAATTGAAGATCTCCCTTTTTCAACGAAGGAAATGCCCCCTCTTCGATATTCCAGCCAATTTGGATGCGACCACCCGTTTGCGTGAACAATGCAAGCTGATGTCCATCAACAAAAACCATCCTTGTCGTTGGCTCCCATCCTTGTGGAGCAGGAATTTTTGCCCATAATACATCGTAACCATGCTTTCTTTGTTCCGTTAGGATATTCGCATGCTTCCTCACAGTAGAATATCGTCCGTCCGCTCCAACGATAATCTTACTTGTGATTTCTATTTCCTGGCCATCCTTTATCGCATGAACACCTGCATAAAATCCATTATCATCCTCGATCAACCCGGTTACAGTTGAATTGTATAGGATTTGGAAATGATTATATTGCTCTGACTCTTTAATAATTGCACTCAGTAAATTGGACTGTGGAACATGAATGCCCACATGGTCCTCATCGTTAGCAGGTAAAATCGTTTTAACGATATCTTTCCCAGCAAAGTATTCAACCTTACTCATTCTGAGAAGACCTAGTTCTTCGATTTTATCAAACAATTCATGTTCTCTTAAGATTGCCTCTGTATCTCCGTTAATATGCTCGCCTCTAAACTCCCTACTTACTCCGGAAGTACGTTCTATTATAATGGTTGACACACCATTTTGGGCTAATAAGTAACCAAGTAAAGTCCCTGCTGGTCCTCCGCCAACAACACAAACATCTGCATGTAGATTCAAGTTACTCACCTTCTGGTCTGATTTTATGTTCGTTCAAGCACTTTTTCTGACTTTTTTAAGTAACATTATAGCCAAGCAATAATTTATCAATTGAAGTTTTGTAATAAGAAAATAAGTTAAGTATAGATTAACAAAACTGAGGTTATTGGTCAATTATCTGTGAGTAATTACAAATATATGTTCCTTATGGATATTTTTACAATCAGCTACTATAGAAGTAGATGCTGTCGTTTATTCCACTGCACCAAGAAACCCTCCAAAGCTGCTGGAGGGTTTCTGCTCAATTGACATTAATGAAAGATTTAAGTGGTTTGTACGATAAAGGCAATTTACTATAGAGGATTTTCAATGTAAGGAATTCATTCAGGGGCTGAAGTAACCATACTTGTTGAAGGCTGAGGTAAATTGAACTATTTACAATACAATTTTTTCAAGGGATTTATTGATCGCATTCCTAAATGTCCAGATAATGTCAGTAAGGATACCATTCTCCACCTTTATTTCTTTAAGATCCCAATAAAGTTCATTTTTCCGGTGATAATAAAAACCTCCATCTTGTGACTTTATTATTGTAAGAGTCCCTTTAGGTTTATTCGTTTCAATAAAAAGATAATACTTTTCTCCATTCCACTGGGCAAACGATTCGAAGTTTTTAAGAAATTCACGAACTTCATCTTTACTGTTTATCAAATTATTCACTCCTTAGTTGTGAGTGGCCAGGGGCTAAGTCATTACCTCCTTTTAAGATTAGAAATATGATTTTATTTATAGACGGATGAAGACCACTATCCTATTATCTTGGTAACAAGACAAACGGTGTTGGTTATAGGTGCTGAATACAGTATATTCGGAAAAAAAACTGCCATGAATATAGACTGACTATATTCATGGCAATTTTTCCATTTAGATTATTTTAAGCTTATCTTTCATTTTCTCATCAAGGAGTTGAAATGCTTTTCTTAGTGCCTCCTTTGGTATTTGCCCATACAAATCCCCAATGCTTACTTCGTAATTGGTTGTTACGTTATTCCCTACCCTAAGATAACTGGTTAAACCGATTCCTGTTTCCAGATAGATTTCGGTTAATGTGGCTTCTACCACTTCTTTTGGTGCATCAAAATACACATGAAACATATTGGATACAGGCTTCAACGGCAAAGTAGAAACGGCATGACACTGATTATAATACTCAGCAAGTTCCTTTGCACAGAGATAATACTGATTCATTTTGTCTACCCGCTTATCAAAATAATAATCAGCACTAAGGATATACGGATAAAGGCTAATTAAATCACCACCATGACGCCGTTTCCATACCTTAGATTTTTCTGTAAACTCTGTATTTCCTGCAAGAATCGCTCCAGCAATCCCACCGATTCCTTTGTATAAAGAAACATAGACACTATCAAAAAGCGCACAGATTTCCACGGCAGATTTTTCATAAAAGGGAAGAATCTCAAATAATCGAGCACCATCCAAATGTAATTTGATGCCCTTTTCCTTACAATAAGCTGAAATCGCTTCAAGTGTTTCATAGGCAGGTAGCTGACCACCAATCTCCCTCTGTGGTAACTCAAGCAATAAACAGGCAATCTCCTCTTCCAAACCCACCACATCTTCTAGTTGAATCACACGATCCTTATCCGCCAACAAAATTGTCTCAATATGATGCAATTCTTTTAAGCCATCTTCTTCATGAATCTCTAAATGACTTAATGGATGATAAGCAACCTTTTTTATTCTCAACTCATCACACCATATCCGTAAGGCGATTTGCTGTGTCATCGTTCCACTAGGAAAAAATACAGCAGCCTCTTTTCCTAAATACTTCGCCATCTTCTCTTGGAACTCGTCGATTATTTTTCCCTTACCGTAATGATCACCATCCTCTTGGCCATCCCATTTCACTAATGCCTCTTTTAAAACTTGAATATTCCGTGGACCATTTCCAGCTACTTTGTATTTTGTTTGTTTATAAAAGTCTGAAAAACTATTCATTTGATTAGGCTCCCCTCGATCCTTTGTTAATAGCCCTTTTTTACATTCACTTCGTTATCCAGTGGTTTATTTTCTTCGATATTTTTTAGCGTTTCAAGAAAACAGTTTACCCCTTCTTCCGGTGTGGTAACAGCTGAAATATGGGGGGTGATATGTATGTTTGGATGATTCCAAAATCGGTGATTCTCTGGAAGTGGCTCGTGGGTAAAAACATCGAGCACAGCAAATTTGAGATGGTTGTCATACAATGCCCGAAGCAATGCTTCCTCATCAACAGTTGCGCCTCTTCCCACATTGATGAATCCTGCACTTGATAAACGATTAAAAATATTTTTAGAAAACAGATTTTCCGTTTGCTCTGTCAACGGTAAGGTGTTGATGAGATAATTCATTTCATTTATCTGAGAAAAATGAGAATCAACAGTCATCACTTCTTTAAAATAATCCTTTTCTTTTCCGCTTAAGGAAACGCCGTAGACATCTACACCTAGTCCAGTTAATACTTTTGCTGTCATTTGACCAATTTCACCGGTTCCATAAATCATTACTTTTTGGTCACTTATTAATTTTGGCGTGATTGGTCCCCAATTTCTTTTCAATTGTAAGGCATGAAAGTGGTCATGCAACTGGACATCTTTTAGTATGTAACTTAAACAATATTCAGCAATTCGTTGTCCAAAAGAACAGATTGTTCGTGTTAGCAAAACATCTTCCTGCCAATCCCTCTTAAATAAAAATCGATCCACACCTGCACCAAGCGAGTGCACCCACTTGATATGACTGAAATCATAGGAAGACTTTACATTAAAAGAAACAAACGCATCCGCCCACAATAAATCCTCCTGCTTCATTTCATCTTCGGTAAGATAACGAAAATCCTTATGAATATCATCTTTTTCTATTAAGGATTTGATCTCTTTGTACATTGGGCTCACAACTAGGATATTATTTATCTTCATATTTTCACCTCTTTACTAATTGTAATGGCAAAAGGAAAAAACGAAAAGTGCCAGGCACCTGACACTTCCACTTATAAGCTTTTACCTTTTTCGTAAAAGTTGTTCATATCTTCTTTTGGTACAAGTGAACCGCCCGTTGCCCAGACAATATGTGTAGCATTTTTTAGGTTTGTATAATCGGAGGTTGCGATTTTACTAGGTCCAAGCAGACCAGATGCTGCTGAGTGTTCGACAAAGATTCCCTCACTGTCCGCATGTGTGACCAGTATTTAAATAAATCATTATCTTCAAAAATGTCCACAACAAAAGGGCTGGATTTGGAAATCCAAGCCCTTCAAGAACAGGGATTTGAAAATTACCATGTTCCCCTAAATTCTCTTTTTCACATCTTCTCTTAATGATTCAATTATGTTATCTGGTAAATCCGCTGGAAGTGAGGTGCCATTTTCGAACACCCATTTATTCATTATTTCAAGATCAGCCTTTTTAAATGTTATGCTATAATTTTTACTTTTGTAGGTAAAATCAGCTGTCACATATTCTTCAACAGCAAAGTCATCGTCAATGATCATATTATTTATTTCATATGGATTCACGGCAGGTTCCCCTTTTTAACAGTCTTATCTATAGAGTTAACTTTTTCTAATTGTTTATTCCCTCTTTTACCAAAACCCCAAAGTATCTTTTCACACTCAAAAAAAAGGTGCAAGGACTATCGATCGTTTGATAGCACTTGTCACCTATTTTGTCGTGTGATTTCATTTATTAATTGAGAGGACAACAAGCCCAAGGACTGAATCGTCAATTGCTCTTCCAAACCCTTGCGGATCCGTCATAGCACGCCATCTTTCTTTCCTTACAGCCGATAATGCTAGTTCAAGTGCTTCATCCTTAATGCCTGCTTCTTGAAGAAGATGCAAAGCTCTTTCCATGGAATCTACCATTCTCATCGCTCCATAGCTATGTGGCTCCCTGTATAGCCCTTTGGCACTTGTAAGGGTATATGCCACATAGTCCCGAAGTTGTTCAAGAATTTGATCTGCGGTTTTAGTGGTTGTTTCCATACTGGTCATACGAAATTACCTCCAATACCTTTTTACTTGTTTTCGATCGTGGCGGCATGTCTGCGTAACCCAGACTGATTAATAGCTCTGGTTCAATTTCTTCTGGCAGTCCTAGTACCTTTTTAATAGATTCACGATGGAACGAACGCACAGGACAATTTCCAATATCATTTGAATGAGCTATTAAAAGAATATAAGCAGCAGCTATTCCAAGATTGACGAAACGAAGGACTTCAGCCGTATCGATTCCTCCGCGAATCAATGACTCCGTTGCGTTCGAGCATAGGACAACTACAGCTGCTGGGTCTCCAGATAACCCTGGTGCAAACCGTTTGATAAGTCTTAATTGTTGTTCATCCTGAACAATCACAAAATGGGATTCTTGCGCGTTACTTCCTGAGGGACTATGTAGAATCGCATTTTCAATTTCCTGTATCATTTCTGGTGGTAATGTCCGCTGTTCAAAGGATCGAGTGCTTCTCCTTGATTTTACTGCATCAATTACTTTCATATTTTTACTCACCCTCTCCTACTGTAATGAAAAACCCAGTTCTTCAAGAACCTGTTTCAGGTTCATTCTTAAACTCGCTGATACTGCAATCGTTTCAGGGCGCGTACACCTTCGAGCTGTATGCTCACACCAGCCATACTCCACGCCCTTTTTTTCCGGTTCTCCTGCTAAAGAAACTCTGCGACCATCGTATGTTCTCCGTGAAATCATGGTTTGATCATACTCGGCCAATTTTTCATCGAGAACCTTCGTGGAGTATGTTTCTTTATGAACCGTCACTTGTTCAGGAAGTCGAGGTTTAACACCTCTCCTCATTCCCTCTCGCTCAAATCCTATCGCTAAACCTGATACAACAAACACACCCTTCGGCAGGGTAAGCTCCTCAGCTACCACTTTTGGATTATTCCTAATAGATCCAACAGGACAAGACACAAGTCCAAGCGATTCAGCAGCTACCAGTGCGTTTTGTAATGCCAACGACGCATCTACGGCAGCGAGTAAAAACATCTCTAGCGTCTCAGCCGCAAATTTATGCCCTTGCCTTGCGGTTACATACTTTAACCTATAGATATCAGCACAAAACAAGAGAAAAACAGGTGCCTCTCTAATAAAGTTTTGATTTCCAGATAAAGTGGCTAGTTTATCTTTTCGCTGTTCATCCTTTACGATTATAATACTGTAAGCCTGAAGGTTAGATGAAGTGGGTGCACTACGGGCAGCAGTAATTATCGCCTCCAGAACTCCCTCAGATAAAGGCTTTGGAAGAAAACCCCTAATAGATTCATGTGCAGTGAGGGTCTCAATCGTTTGATTAAGTAGGTCACTAGGCAGGTTAATCCCTTCTAATTCCAACCTACTGGCAGTATTGACGGCTATTGTCATAATGAACCTCCCCTTTACATTTGCATGCTTGCCCTGTTCATCTGCTTCACTTGTTTCAATTAAATTAGTATTATGTGTGATTAGGCTGTGTTATTATTTAGTGTTGATTTTTTCCTTTAACACAGCCTAAGATTAAAGAATAAAATTATTTTTTCAATTTCCCTTTTTCCATTAGTAATTCATTATTAATATAGACATCTGGTTTAGTTACTACCCCATCGATGTGTACTCCTGCTGAGATGGTACCCCCGAAGGTATTGTTGCTTCCAAATGCAACATGAATAGTTCCATATACTTTTTCATCTTCAAGAACTACTCCTGTAATCCTGGCTTTATCGTTCGTTCCGATTCCAAATTCCCCCAGAAATCTGCCATCAGTATCACCCAATATCGCCAATAGTTTTGGCGCTGCCTCTCCTTCTGCATTAACAATTCGGCCATTATCAATAGTTAGCAGGACAGGAGAATCTAGCTTTCCGATACCTGCAATCGATCCGTCAATGACAATTTTTCCGTTTGCCGACCCTTCTATTGGAGCAATATATGCTTCGCCAGAAGGTAGATTTCCAGACTCTCCAGAATTTAAGTACATTCCCGTACTTTGAATACCGTCCCTTCCAGCAATGGAGAAAGACAATGAATAACCGTCTTTATCAATCCTAACGGTTTGACCTTTTGTAAGTATAGCGGTCATACGATCTGTTAAAATTTTTACTTGGGAATAATCAGCTGAAATAGCTCCTTCTAAAAACATATCCTTTGTTATACCTGGCATCGTGGCTATGCGAGTCCCAGATGATGCTGCATTCTTTCTTGCTTGTGTATGTGTTAACGAATGTTCTGTTATGCATACAACCACATCCGACTCGATCATGGCTGCTGTTACGGTAGCGGGTGGTTCCTCACCAGATTTTTGCCGTTCTTCCATGACAAGAAGCATCGCTTCCGCATTAAGTAATTTACCTGCTTCGTATAAGGATTCACCAAGTTCCTTCTTAACATCATCCGTTACTACAAGAAACATTTCATTTTCTTTAAGCCCTAAGCATGTTTCTAATACATATTTACTGATTTCGATTAATTGCTTTTTCATTTTTCTCATCCTTTTTTAAATCATTTCTGATGTTAGTTTAGCCATTATTGAATTTGACAGAATTACAGGTAAACCTGTTGCTCGCGAAACCATTTCACGCGCTTGCTCTGTGTAACCCATGCAATCTAGTAAAATAATATCGACTTTGTTTTTAAGTTCATTTGCCGCTTTTTCATAGCTTGCAGAATCATTCATATATGGTGAGGCAACCGCAAAAACTGGGGCCAACCCAAAGGGTGAATATTTCGGTTCAAGAAGGTCTCTTTGCTCAGTTAGAGGGACGATTACTCCAAACCTACGGTTAGCGACCAGCGCCTTAACTGTTGGAGGAATAATATGATCTGGTTCAATTAAATATGAACTGTGCGTCGTAAGTCCGGGGAAGACCCCTGTGCATAGGAGTAAAATTTGTTTAATTCCTAAACTTTCAAGATCGTTAATCTTTTCTTGTAAAATGGGTTTTATTTTCTCACGGGACATAATGACAGATTCATTCGATACTAATCGGGAGGTTAACACATAATCGTCATTATCTGGATACAAATTTTTTTCAATAAATTCCTTCGTCATTCCATCTAAAACCCCAACCTGGACAAGTTCTGCACGTCCTTCCAAATATTTCTCAATAATTGGGGCAACATCGTTTCGCGGTGCTTGACCGATGGTAATCATTCCTAATCTCTCCATTATTACAACCCCCATTTGCTAAATGAATAAAAGGGAGCAAAACGCCCCCCTTCTGCTTATACTTGTGGAGACTTTTGTCCCTCTGTTTGTAAAATTTTCATTGAACCGTATAGCTCAGTGATTTTACTAAACTCATCTTTGTTATAAAATTGACAGGTTCCATTTGTTGTTTCCTTGGCAACTTCAACAGCAAAGCGGACAGCATCCGCAATGTCGGTTTCATGACTCGCACCAGTTCCGCAGCCTGGAACAACTGATTGAGCGGTTATGGCTACACCAACTACAGGTGATTCAGTAGCTACTGCAGGCTGTAGAATAGAATTAATGTGATACAAATCATTTCCATATGGTGTAATATCCTGAGTAGTAATAGGGAAAGTAACAGCAAATTGACCTGTTGTCATCTCCATAATCCTCAGTAAATCATCACTTACTCGGAGAATGTACCCTTCCTTAACAGTTGGAGAAATCGCAATTCCTTTATGGTTGATCACTCGATTTCCCTTTGTGGTATCAATTGATATTATTGCTTCCATTTCAGGGACAACTTCATATTTATTCATGGTCAAGATATCAACCGGTGAATCCATAAAATCAACAGGTTCATGCGGGAGTGTCGGAGCGTCTGGACAAATATGAGTGGTAACAATAACGTCACCAAGAAGCGTATCGCCTTTCGTTTGCATGTTTGCAAGCTTTAGTGCGGAAGCTACGGCTGCAACTGCTCCATCAGCATCAGAAACTAAACCAATACGGCTCGGACGAGCACCTACTCCTCCAAGACGACCCACTATTCCAACGGTAGGTGCATCTCCACCACTACTTTTTCCATTTGACCCTGGAATCACCACTTTAATAAAATCTGTGCTTCCTTTATCCCCATCAACCGTTTGGACCGTTACAGTTACATTTGCAAAAGAACTGAATAATTCCTTCACATTTTCTCCAGTGACATAGGCACTGTCTATTGTCTCAATCGCAGTTAAGGTTTGTTTAAGTACCATTATTCTTTCCTCCCTATTCACTTAGAAGATATATTCAAGTATGGGTTTTTTTATTATTTCCTCTATAGGTTTCATTAATTTTTCATTTCTCATTGTGCTGCTTAGGATTAACTTTTCCTTTGGAACAGTAATGACTGCTATATGTTGTCCCTTTTTGATGGCAGCTGAGACGATTGGCTCAGCCGTTCTTGCATCAAGTGTCATGATAAGGTCTGGGAATGTTCCAAACCTTTCCCCATTCTTTTCAATCGTCATGTATTCATTCCAGACTGTTAATTCATAGGTACCATCAATTGTTACCTTGCCTACATCAAAACCGCCTGCCGTTTCAAGAATAAACTCTGTTACTGTTCCCTCTGTAACAACTTTACCGCCAAGTTTTCTAACCACAGCATCTATTGCCGCTTCACCCGTATGGTTTAACAAGGCTTCACCTACTTGAATTGCTTGTTGTATTGCCCCTGCTGCACCATTTTCCTTTGCGTAAGCAACAGACACAGGGTTTCTCGCAACAGCTACTAGACCACCCGCTTCAATTGATGCTTTTCGAATAATCGTTGATGCCTTGTCAAGTGAACCAGAAACGCTCAATTCTATATAATTAGCACCTTTGCCTCCCACTGCGGCCTGATAGGAAATATAATCAGTTTGCTCAGATAGATTCAAAGACCCCATTGAACCTGTTGGATGTGCCCGTCCATTACAAGGGATATCGATTACTGGGAGTCCTGTTACAGCTGATTGAAACCAGCCATTTACAGTGGTTGCGGCTCCATTTTCATTTGTAATAATCCCATGAATCGGTTTTCCAATTTTTTGTGAAAGTATATCGAACGCTCTAGCATAATGAATGGGCTTTACGAATTTTTCTTTTGCAGCAGGTGCCCCAACCAAGGAAGCTGTTACTAGCAAATCTTCTTCCTGAAGTTCATCTACTGTTTGTAATTTTGGCTGACCAATGTCTAGAGCTAGTCGCCCGATTTGAAGGCCATCTTCAATCCAGCCACCTCCGCCCCCACCAAGGATTGCACCACCATAAACTGCATACTCAACTATTTTCTTGTCTAACTTAATATTTGCCATTTTATTCTCCTCACTTACCTAATTTGAATACTGAATTAAAGAAGCTAAATAATGCATCACCGGCAATAAAACCTGCTGCCATAATACTCATAGGCGTTTCAGCTTCTTTACCCTTTGCTTTTAACCAAATCAACCGTATTGCAATACCAGTTAAAACGGCAAAGCCGGCATAAGGTGTCAAGATCAATAAACCGGTAGCAAACAAAACTCCTAATTGGCGAGTGGGTCCACCAATCAACTGAAGGATGGCTCCAGGGATTGCCCATAGTAATAATTGCTTTGCCACATCTGCTGAAGTACCCGCTTGAATCGTAGAAACATACACTGCATCAATTGGCGGTACAAGGTTTTGGGCAAAATAACCTTTGTAGGTAACAACCACTGTTAAAAGGGCCACACCAAATGCGATCATCGCTGTAATATATTGCTGCTTTCGTCCTGCAATTTCAAAGGCTTTGTCCTTGCCTTCTCCACGCAAGATATGACCTGTCTTAAAGTCATAGCCCATATCAGCAAATGCTGGTCCGGTTGCTGCACTAAACCCTGCAAGCAGTGCAAGCGCTAATGGAGGAAAACCGATCATCATCCCAATAAGCAGGGTAATAAAGGCTACAGCGAAAGCTGGGAACCAACCCGAATGCATCGCCGCGATCCCTACGATTAATTCATGAACGAAGGCAGCAAAGGCAGCAAAGATTAAGAATCCGATAAACATGCCTGGAGACATGTCCGTCATGATGCCTCCTGTAAGCGCAATAATTAAGGCAACGGCAAGATAGGCCGCGAAACCTAATCCTAACGCCTTTCTTGCTTTCTTTATTGGGCGCGTATAATCTTCATCGTCAGAAACTTCAACAGCGGCTGCCACTTCATCCTTACTTGATTGTCCTGTTGGTTTCTGTTTAGCAAAAATCAACATCGAAACCTGAACTAATGCTACGATTCCGGCACCAATCATGAGTCCATGCGGGATATAAAGCGCGTTAACATCCACACCAAACACAGGAATGGAGTACTGGCGAAATAATAGACCGATACCAAACATGGAAAGTGCCCAGATATTTCCGATAAAGGCTACACCAAATGCCGACATTGGAATATGAAGGAATGAACCGATCACACCAATTAATGTACCGATTCCAAGTAGACCCGCCCGCTTACCACCTTTATCTCCGGCTAGTATCGCTTGTGCAGTTGCAACCCCTGGCGCCCACGTTCCTTTGGCAGGAAATAGCTTAGAATCGAAAAGTTTATAGAGGAGTGCTGCATCGATAAACATAGCTAAGGCAGCACCAATTAACATTGGTACAATTAATTCCGGTGCACCCATGAGAAAAGGGATCCCAATTGGAATTAATAAGCTATTAGCTGCACCAAACGTTGCGGCCGAGATCGAAGTTTGCACCAGATTCTGCCGATGAATCGATTTGTATCGTTTGAAAATAGTAACTGGAATTCTAGCAATTAGCATGGCCAGTAATGCACCTATAATGGAAGTATTTGGCGTTACCCCGAGGCTAACAATAATCTGCATCCCGATTATGGCACCAAAAACTGCTGTAACGATTGTTAAAATAAGGGTAAATGGTTCGAATATACGTGGATGCTTGTCCTCTTTTTGTTCATGTTTCATAGAAATGTCCCCCAATCAAAATTTGAATAACTCAGCCATCCGACTTGTTTAATAGAATATTGCTTTTTATAATAATCATAAAATTTAACTTGTTCACTCTTACCATCGGTAGATATTCGCAAAATTACAAAAACTAAGGATGGGTTTATCTCATTTCCTTGTTAATCATATCATTGGTTTTGACCATTCGTCGTGCAACTAATTCAGGTTGTTCCTTACTAAAAAAACCTTTCTGCACCGCACTAAAAATAATACCGACAAACACAAGTGCTGTACCAACCATTTGCTGTACCGTTACTGCGGTTTGGTAAATCAAAAAAGTAAGCAGCATCGTCATTAAGGGTTGTAGATTTAGCACAATTGCAGACCTAGCAGCGCCTACAGTGTTCATTGCCATATTCCATATCATCGAGGTTACACCTTGACCAATAATCACCGACAATACCGCAAATCCCCAAACCAAGAACGAATGATTCCAATTAATCGGCGAACTTACTAAAATGAAAGGATCAAAGATTACGGCACTGATCATAAAGCTATAGGTTGTAATGATAAACGTAGATAACCTTTTTGAAAGCATTCGCACAAATATTAGGTTGCACGAGAATGTTGCTGTCGCCCCGAAAAGAAGCAAATCACCAATATTAAAAACAAATTTCCAATTAACTGATAGCACAAAAAATATTCCTAAAATGGCAATGGAACTGCCGATAATCATTCGCAATGTTATCTTTTCATTTAGAAATACTGCCGCTAATCCTGCAGTAATTAAAGGTGATAAGCTAAAAATTAAGGAGGCATTAGTGGCTGTCGAATATTTTAGACCAGTAAACAAAAAGATTTGATTTGCAACTAACCCAATTAGACTAGCAAAACAAAATAGCAAAAGTTCTTTACGTTTCAGACGAACAAAAGATTTTGTCAAAAAAGCCAATAAACAAAAGAAAATGGATATAACAGTCAGACTGAAGGCTGAAAGAAATAAGGGAGAAAATTTTTCAAGTAAAAATTGACGTGCTAGGTAGTTTCCCGCCCAAATGAAGACACATAATAAGAGCATAAAATACGATTTGGCCAAAGAAAAACCTTCTTTCAAAACTAAAGCTTAAAGATCTTTCCTCCATAATTCAGGAACACTTGATGCATTATTTTATTGTGGATATCGACAGCTGTCGATACAATGTAGCTGCAAACATTCCCTCGGATTCCACAGCATCAATAATTGGCACGTTTAATTCATCTCGCAAAAGATCTGCTAGTCCGATTGTGGAGAAACCAGTACAGGCAAACAAAATCACCTTCGCACCTTGATCTACTAACAATCTCGCTGCCTCTAGCCCTTTTTGGCGCCCAGTTGGAGTCAATAAATCGGTTGTATTCGTCACACCCTCTGGTCTTATATTTCCTACTAACAATTTTCCCAAGAGGTTTTTTACAACTTGAGGAACAGTTTCGGTAATCCCAAGAACGCCCACTGGCTCACCAATCGCTAATGCCGTAAGAGCAGCAGCACTCCCTGCACCAATTACTGGAATAGATACCGCATTGCGAAGCTCATCAATGGCTGGATCCGCTGCACAGCTGATAACAAGGAGTGTACTTCCCTCTTGTTCCATTTTTTTGCCTAACTCAACAATTTTTGGAACAGCTAACGCTTCCGTCTCGTCATTAAAAATCCCAAAATGTTGATTGGATATGCATTTAGTTACGGTTGGTACGTCATAGTATTTTTTTATAACTTTCCCATGCTGTTCCAAAATTTCTACTTGCTCTGTGGTAAAAACACGGATAATGCCAATCATATGAATCTCCCCTTTCCCTAAATGAGTAATTCAACGTGTTTCTGAAATAGATTGAAAGTATTGAATATTTATAATTCTAAATATATTTACCTTTTTCGACAATGTACCCAATCAACAAAATTAAATAGGGACTATTGTGCTCTCAGCACAACAGACCCTATTCTATGTTTACATTTTTAATTGATAATAAACAATGCAAAAATAATATACAAATCTTTCACGGAAATTTTCAATATCGATATCGTCAATCTCCCGAATTCTATCAATGCGGTATTTTACGGAATTTCGGTGAATAAATAGCTGTTTTGCCGTTTCAACTAAACTCCCGCCAGATGATAAATAGTAATAAAATGTTTTTAAATAGTCGGTCCCATTTTCTTTATCATACTGACAAAGCTTTCCTATTTTCTTTTCAACAAACTTATCAATATCAACATTTTCAGAAGCGCCTATTAATAAATGGTACATTTCGATTTCTTCATAGGTGAACACTTGGTGATTTATATCCATTTTCGAACCAATTAAAATTGCTTTTTTTGCTTTTATAAAACTACGCTGAATTTCCCATAAAGGAGAGCTCCCTCCGAATCCAATGAGAACACGACTCCATTCTTTAATAAAGGGTGTAAGTATTTCAGCCCAATTTAAAGACTTTGCCTGTAGGTTCGGATTTTTAGTTTGATCTAAGCTCTGTGAGGCGAGCAGTAATACTAACCGACTTCCTTGCCTATGTATATGCGACTTCAGATGGAATTTTTGAGACTCATGTTTGATTAGTAAATTTATTTTAGCAATAAAAAGAGCACTCTCATCGTTTTCAATCTCAACAATGGCAATTTCCCAAATTCCTTCTGTTCTTAGCCCTAACTGGGTTCCTCTATTTATTACCACTTGTTTCGATAAGGGTAATCCGTTTAATAGTTCTTCAATAAAATCACCACGCAGCTTTATCTCCGTATCTAATGCCGTTTTTATTCTCATTAACTCTAAAGAAAATACGAGCTTTGCTTGCTCAATGCATACAAGGTCTAGTTCATCTAATTTTTTCTTGCCGAGAAAAAGTTTTCCTTCCAATTGCTTATCTACTTTAATACTCCAGTATCGAGTTTCAGAAGATGAAATATCTGAAGCATTTATCGGCGACGAAACAATTGTTTCTCCTGCCTTATCCATTAGCCAAATCGGTGCTTTTAGCAATGCGGCAACATTGTCGGCTACTGCCTGAATACCGCTATTGTCTAGTACTAGTGTTGTCAAAGTCTTGTAAATCTCTTCTGATCTCCTGAGCAGAGAAGCTTGTTTATCAATAATTTGTTCCATGACTGAATGAATAATATCCATGTATGGAACATTATTTGGTAGCTGTATTAGCGGTAAGTTATAGTTATTACTCATTTGGACCATTTCAATCGGCATATCATGTAAAAATCTTTCAGTTTTAATCGCTAATGCTGCGGCTTCTTTTTGTGCTAATTGTTCCACTAATTTCGGAAGTAATGTTGGGTCATGTCGAATGGCATATGCAGTAGTTAGCAATAATTCCCCTTCTCTCAACCAGCCACTAACATCAGGAACTTCCATAATGTCTATATGTCTTACAATCCGATTTAGTCCTTCTTCGCCGCTGATTACTTTGGCATCTTTTAATATTGGAAGGCGCAGCAGTTCCCTTAATGTTATTCCTGCTGGATTCATCATATTTCACCTCTTTCATGTTTACTTAGATTTACAAATTAGTTTTCAAAAAATGGTGGTTTATATATTGTAGCATCGCAACTTCTCTAATACTGGAAAGAGCTGTTCTAAATGTTTAATTTCAAAGGTCGGAATGACTTCATTTTGATCTTTGTCATGACGATTAATCCATACGGTTATGATTCCTGCTCGATTCGCTCCTAGCACATCTGTCATCAGGTTATCTCCAACCATGATAACTTCCTCTTTTTTTAGGGACATTCGAGACAAGGCGTGTTCGAAAATGGAAGGATCGGGCTTTCCTCTGCCAAAATCACCAGAAATGACAATATGATCAAAATAGGGAACAAGTTCTGGTGTTATTGCTAATTTTGTTTTTTGCAGGTCGGGTGATCCATTTGTTAATAGAAGTAGCTTGTACTTTTCTTGTAATCTATCTAATATTTTGAATGTTTCTTCGTATACAAAAGGCAGGTTTCTTCGTTCTTGCGGAAAACGCTCTGCCAGTTCATATCCAAAATCCTGGTCATCGACTCCCATTTTTTTAAGACCTGTAGTCCAAGCTTCTTTCCGATAATCAGGCACAATTTCCTTCATCTTTTTAAAATCATCTTGATCGTCTAAAAATTCCCCCCAGAGTCCTTCAAACGGGTTGATGCCAATCATTTGTGTAAAAGGATAAAACTCATAAGAAGAGTATAAATCTCTGGCTGCCTCGCGAACCGCTTCCTCCAGTTCATTGGGGTCTAGTTGCCCATACCGCTCTTTCGCTACCTTGCACGTCGCCACAAATGCTTCCTTAATACTTTTTTGATCCCAAAGCAATGTATCATCTAAATCAAAAAATATCGCTTTTATCATTTGAAGTCCTCACTTTTTAGATAGAATTTTAACCAGTTTACCATTTTTAGAAATTTTTGAATATACAGAAGCCATAACTCTGCCTTTAAAATTAAAAATCCTCCTGCCAAAAGCGGCTAAGAGTGAACCTAACTTTTTCAATCATTTTGAGGGAATTATTGTTAGAATAAGAGTATGAAATCACTTAGGTCAGCGATTGAGGTGAATAGATATGAAAAGGAAGAGGAGAAAGAAAAAGTATCGAAAAATTATATGGGAGAAGCCTGAAAAAATGATTAACTTGAAAAGACAGCTGACATTCTTAAGAGAAAACACTAGGAAAATCCTTAATGATCAAGAAATCTATTATGATGAAATGCAAAATCAAATGGACATCGCTAAGTATTATCAGTCAAGTTCCAAACCTGGCACAGATAGATTAGAACTATTTTACCAATATCATGAATTATTATCTGAAACACATAAAAATTGTGTTCCCTATTTTATAAGTAAGGATTTGTATTTATATACCTGGGTCGACCTATATCCCGATGGTACAGTTAAAAGTATCTATTCAGGGGCCGAGAAGGACCCAGAGATTTTAATTATTGAGGATTATGAAATCATTCGTCAAAGATATGAAGAATTCCAGCATTACCTTGAAAAAGTAAACCAGAATGACTTTGAGTCAATGAAGGAGTTAAAAGCAATTGAATGGAAATATCGGTTAAACACAGAACATATTGTGCCACAATCATGGTTTGGCGCCATCGAGCCCATGAAAGGAGATTTACATCACCTGTTTATTTGTGAGCCAGAATGTAATATTGCGCGTTCAAATTTCATTTATGAGGACTTTAACTTCTATCAGCCAGAATCACCAAATGAGCCTATTAAAAATCAATGCGGTGTGTCCAATGGAAAAGGGTTTGAACCAGAGTTTGGCAAAGGTGCCGCTGCACGTGCAATGCTATATTTTCTAATTCGCTATCCAAGTGAGATTAAAAAGGCATTCCGAAGGCAAATAGACATTTCCCTGCTAGCTAAATGGCACCAAGACTTCCCAGTTACACTTTATGAAAGACATCGCAATCAAGCGATTTACGGTATCCAGGGAAACCGCAACCCGTTCATTGATTTCCCAGATTTAATAAACAAAATTAACTTCCCCGTAACATGACCAAAAATATTATCGTAGAAAATGGTTATCTTCACACAACAATAAAAGGATTGGAAAGTCAGATTGATATTGTTTATATTATTTGTTATAATATATTGGTGTAACATTATTAAGGGGGAACTTTTTTTGTCGATTGAAGTAGGCAGCAAGGTACAAGGTAAAGTAACAGGTATTACTAATTTTGGAGCTTTTGTTGAATTGCCAGGAGGCTCAACAGGTCTTGTGCATATCAGTGAAGTTGCTGATAGCTATGTAAAAGACGTAAATGATCACCTCAAAGTAGGCGACCAAATTGAAGTAAAAGTAATTAGTGAAAAAGACGGTAAAACTGCCTTGTCCATTAAACAAGCTATAGACAGACCTGAAGGACAAACATCTTCTTATTCCAAGCGTCCACCACGCCAAGGAAGAGATGATAGGAACTCTAAGGACTTCCGTTCAAAAAGCAATTTTAAACCAAAGGAAAATTTTGAAGATAAGATGGCTCGTTTTTTAAAGACTAGCGAAGAAAACTTAACTAGTATTAAACGCAGCACCGAAACAAAACGCGGCGGCAGAGGCGGAAGACGCGGATAAACTGTCGCATATCTTTCTTCATCATTAAATAAAGGCAAGCCACTTAATATGGCTTGCCTTCTTTGTCGTTGTGCAGCCCATCCTCCTGTTCATGACGACAGTAATGTTCTTTCGTTATTTTTATTAGTATTCTCCATCATCGTTGGATCTATGGTTTTTTGATGTCCAACAACTAGTAAATTCATTTCGGGATCCCTCGAAATCATAATCACTCCATTTCTAATCAACGATTGACTTCCAATTACTGCATTTTCAATCCAAACATCTTTTTCGATAATTGTATCAGGCAAGATAACAGAGTTTTTTATTGAGGCTCCCTTTTCTACCTTTACACCGTTAAATATTACTGATTTTTCAATTGTTCCGTATATCTCACATCCTTCACTTAATAAGCTATGATGCACCATTGCTCTTTCATCTATAAATAACGGTGGTCCATACCTTGTTACTGTGTCAATCCTCCATTCTGGATTTTTCAGGAAAATATTTTTTTCCTTATTTAATAGGTCTAAGTTCGCCTGCCAATAACTAAAGACAGTCCCTACATCCCTCCAATACTTATTAAAATAATAGGCATATAGCTTCATACCATCTCTCAACATGGAGGGTATGATATCCTTACCAAAATCCTTATCACTAATTTCCTTTTGCTCCTCCTTCCACAAATATTCCTTCAGAACCTGCCAACTAAAAATGTAGACACCCATCGAAGCTAAATTCGATGTCGGTTTAACTGGCTTTTCTTCGAAATCATTAATTTTCAAGGTAGTCCTATCAAGTTTTATAATCCCAAATCGGTTTGCTTCTTCCCATGGAACCTCAACTACGGCAATCGTACAGTCTGCTTGTGTTTCAATATGCTGCTCAAGCATCAGCGAATAGTCCATCTTATAAACCTGATCAGCAGAAAGAATGAGCACGTATTTAGGGCTATATAGCTCGATAAATTCAATATATTGATACACAGCATGTGAAGTACCCTGCCCCCCTCCCTTCCTTAGGTATTCGGGAAGAAATGTGACACCTCCTTTCTTCTCATTCATAGCCCAACTGGAACCAATTCCAAGATGCGAATATAAAACAAGCGGCCTATAGTCTGTTAATATCCCAACTGTCTCAATTCCTGAATTCTTACAGTTACTTAAAGCAAAATCGATAATTCTGTATTTTCCACCAAACGGAACTGCTGGTTTTACACTATTATTTGTCAGCGGTTTTAATCTTGTCCCCTTTCCACCAGCCAAAAGCATAGCGATCCATTTTTGTTTTCTCATTTTCATCACCTCCTTGTTTATCATTTCACAATGCATCTCTGGTTGTTTATCGTTTCCGTTTATACTTTTATTATTACCTATATTTTCTAGAATCTCTGGTTAGTTGTTACAGTTCTATGAACGTTTCTTACTTTTTAATCGACACTCAAAAAGCAAAAAACACTTAAAAAGGCTATAATTGTCGCTTCTTAAGAATTAAAAAACTCTAGAAATGTCATCTAGAGTTTTCTCAATAAGGAATTGTATCTTACCTAATAGCTATTCAATTATAAACTTCTCTATTGTCTTTTGACCAATTTCACTTTCCGTAAATATAAATGAAACCGTGTTACCTTCTTTAAGTAATGGATATTGTTGGATTGCTTCTTGAGATAATTGAAATGATTCTTCACTACCTTCATATATTAACTCAATTGAATGTGGATCAATTTGGCCAACTAGTTCACCTGAGCCCTGCGAATATAAAGAACTCTCAACAAATAAGTCCATTACAACTTTTGCCTCTTCTTCTTTGGCTGTTAAAAAAACCTCTATTTTGTATTGACCATTGGCTAAATCAGAAATGATAAACTCATTTATAATCTCTTCGTTATTTTCTAGGGTTAATTCAATTATAGCTTGTGTAGATGAAACTTCATCAGAATACTGCTTTACTTTTTCCCCCTTCAGATTATAAACGATAAAATCTGCCTTTAGTCCACTTGGAAAAGTAAGTTTTTTAGGTTTCCCAGAGATATTTTTAACCTTGTAAGTAACAACAACAGAATTGTTCTCTTCCTTTGTTGTAATGGAAGAATGGAATTCAGCTGCAATTTCCTCCTGGGGTGGTAAATCTGATTTTACACCTCCAGTACTGCCATTAGTATTTGCTCCCTTTCCACAGCCAGTTAATAATCCTATTATTACTACTGTACTCAGCACAATAGTAATTTTATTGTTAAGCATAATTATACTCTCCTTTTATTCAATAAGTGGAATTTACTGGTTCAACGGTATAGTCGTTAAAAAGGAGATAGAGGTTACACAGTCCATGCATAAATTTTATTCCTCACAAAAATAGACGGATGACAAAAAAGCTACCGCATAGAAAAATACACTGGTTAAAAGCATTTTAAAAAAAAAAGACTCTGAATAACATATTGTTATCAGAGTCCTTATGAAATGAGTTTTAAACCGATCGCAGAAGCAAGAATCAGTGCAATAAAAAAGATTCTTTTCCATTCTTTTGGTTCACCATATAAAAACATTCCTAATAAGGTAGAACCTATTGTACCTATACCTGTCCAAACTCCATAAGCCGTTCCCATCGGTATCGTTTTCATGGCGTACGATAAAAGGAATAGACTCGCCCCAAAACTAAGAATTAAATAAATAGCTCCGTCCCATTTTTTCATTGTCAATCGTTTAATGTTAAGCACCCCGAGAACTTCGGAGCTGCCAGCTAGTATTAAAGCAAACCAATCCATTATTAAGCCCCTCTTTTTACATTCGATTCTTGTTGGTCAGACGGTTCACCCGTCACCATTTTTAATCCAATCACTCCAATTAGCAGTGTACCTATCAATAGAAGTTTGTAAAAATTAAACGGTTCTCCAAATATGACCATTTCCGCCAAAACCGCTCCCGCTGTTCCAATTCCAGTAAAAACGGCATAAACTGTCCCTAACGGCAAGTAGTGCGTTGCTTTGATCAGCACATAAAAGCTTGCCACAACAGCAATCAATGTCGCTGTCCATTCTAATAGGCTATCGGAGTGTTTTAGGCCAGCTACCCACACGACTTCAAACATACCCGCAAACAACACAGCAAGCCAATACTTATTCATTCTTTTCCCTCCCTGCAGCTGGTTCCTTGCCAAAAAATTTGCCAAGCAGCATCAACCCGGATTTTATACCTTTGATTTCCCCCATATAAAAGCTCAACCAATACTCCATCAATTAGCGTGAGATACGCAATTGCTACTGCTTCTATATTATTACCGCTTAATTCACCCTTTATTTTTGCCTGGTTCAGGAGTTTGATAAGATTCCTTTTCAGTCCATCAAGAAATGGATTAACAATTTTCGTCACTTCATCAAAAAGCGCGGGTGGCGGAAAGAAAGAAATTCTTAGAAAAAGTTTAGTTGTACTCGATTCATTGAATCCTTGTTCTAACCATTCAAATATTCCATGTAATTTTGTTTTTAGCGGTAAACTTTCGCTTGTTTGAAAATAGGTTAAAATCCGCCTTCTTTCTATATATAATACATGCCCGACAACGGATAAAAACAGATCATCCTTTCCTTTGTAATGCGCATATATACTTGGTTTTTTTATTCCCACTTCTTCAGCGATCTTACTTAAGGACGCACCTTCATACCCAAAATGGGCAAAATGCTTTAGTGCGACATCTCGTATTTTGGCTGCACTCATCAACAACACCTACCTAACGTTCGGTAGGTTTATTTTCTCTCATTATAAATAATTTGTCAATTTATATTTTTTAGTGATTTAATTAGTAAAATAAATCAATGCATTTAGAAAAATAGTTTTGACAATTTTGTGAACAAAGTGAATAATATATAAAAAAGGAGGCTGCATAATGGAATCTAACTTTACTATCTTAAATGCGGTTAAATATGTAGGGGCATCCATACTTACCATTGGAATGATTATTTTTTCACTTGGCTTTTTTGCAAACGGTTCCAGTGCAATGACTGGCATCGGTATTGGCACGATTATGGGTGCCGTGTTTATTTTTCTAATGGGTGTCTTTTTTGTAGCAACTGAAGAGATGCTGGAAAAATCCTTCAAGGGTATTGAGGTAACAAAAATGAAATCAAAAAATGGAGCGCCATTGTAAAATGACGCTCCATTCTTTTTTACATATCCCAAACCATTGTTAGTAATGTTCCAAAAACCGTAATTAATGCAATGAATATACCATAATAAATATTGGTATAAATTGCCCCTTTGTCGTTCGTTTCACCAGCGTGCATAAACACGATCAGTTGAACCGCCGCTTGTATGAATGCTGTTACGATCAGGATTGTCATTCCAACAGCAAAGCTCATATCTAAAAAATAAACCGACAAAGCAACTGTTGTAAGCAGTAATGAAAAGACAAATCCCATAACCTGATTCATCGGGAATAATTCTTTCATGTTTACATCATTCCTTTCAGGTAGACGAAGCTAAAAATGAAAATCCAAACAACGTCTAAGAAATGCCAGTATAGAGAAAAGATAAACGATTTATTTGCTGTTTCAGGAGTCAAGCCACGCTTTTTTATCTGCAGGAGGATAAAGATTCCCCAGATTAATCCAAAGGTTACGTGTGCTCCATGTGTGCCTAATGTGGTTAAAAGGATCGCCGTAAAGGCACTTGTTTGCAGTCCTGCTCCTACATGAACATAATGAACAAATTCATATATCTCAAATCCTAAAAATCCCGCACCAAGCAGCAGTGTAATCCCAAAGAATATCATCATGGCTTTCTTGTTGCCGATTCTCATGGCATGGATTCCCAAACCAATGATAAAACTACTTGTTAAAAGTAAAATAGTCTCTATCAGTACTGGAGCAATTTCAAAAATTTCTGCCCCTGTAGGTCCTGTTCCTGTCCGATCCACTAAGGTGAAATAGGATGCAAACAGTGTCCCGAAAAGCATAATTTCAGCACCCAAGAAAATCCAAAACCCTAAAATGTTAAGCTTATTTTGGTCTGTACTATATTCAAGTGGAAGCGAGTGATCTATTTTCATTATTTCGCACCTCGCATTTTGGTTTCAGTTTCTTCAATTTCTTTAACAGAAATATAACGTCCATGATCCTTCTCAAAGGAACGGAGAGCCATACAGACAAAGATACCAATGGTAGTAAGAATGCCTGGAATCCATAATCCGAATACAAATGAGAATCCCCAAGCGAAGAAGATCGCCCCCATGATAAATGGTACCCCGCTGTTATTTGGCATATGGATTTTTTCATAATCTCCTTTAAATAAAACATGCCCCTTTTTCTTTGCATCCCATAAGCCTTCAGATGATTCAACTTGTGGAATAATTGCAAAGTTATATTCTGGAACAGGGTTATGCGTGGCCCACTCAAGTGAACGTGCATCCCAAGGATCTGAACCAATATCTCTTGAAGCATAACGAGTACTGTAGTAGATGTTATAGACAATTAATGCAAAGCCTATTGCCATTCCAAATGCCCCGATGAAGGAAATCATATTCCAAATTCCAAATCCAGTTGATTCAGAGTAAGTGTACATTCTACGTGCTTGCCCATCCAAACCAGAAAAGAACATCGGCATAAAGGCGACAAGGGTACTAATTGAAATCACCCAAGCGGCAATTTTCCCAATCTTTTCATTCAGCATGAAACCGAACATTTTCGGCCAATAGTAGGTTAGCCCAGCCAGCATCGCAAAGACCACTCCTGGAATAATTACCATATGGAAGTGAGCGACTAAGAACATCGTATTATGATATTGGTAATCCGCTGCTGACATCGCGAGCATCACACCTGTTACCCCACCGATGGTAAACGTCGGTAAAAACAGGATTGAATATAACATAGGTGTTGTAATAACAATTTTCCCTTTCCAAAGCGTGAACAACCAGTTAAAGATCTTCACTCCGGTTGGTACAGCTATCGCCATAGTGGTAATCGAGAAGATACTGTTAGTAAGAGCACCTTGACCCATAGTAAAGAAATGGTGAGTCCAAACTAAGAAAGAAAGTAATGAAATGATAACCATTGAGCCAACCATCGATTTATAGCCATAGAGATTACGCTTTGAAAAGGTTGAAATAATCTCACTATAAATACCAAACGCCGGCAGAATTAAGATATACACTTCAGGATGTCCCCAGACCCAGAACAAGTTAGCCCAAAGCATATCCATCCCGCCATTTGAAGTGGTAAAGAAATTAGTTGCAAATAGCCTATCCATTGTACCCATTAGCAGAGCTACTGTTAACACAGGAAAAGCGAAAACGATGATGATGTTAGCAACTAATGATGACCATGTGAACATTGGCATTTTCATCATTGTCATACCTGGCGCTCTCATTTTTAAAATAGTCGTAATCATGTTAATCCCAGTCATCAAAGTACCGAGACCTGAAATCTGCAGAGCGAACATATAATAGTTCGTTCCGACTGATTCACTAAATTCATTACCCGCAAGGGGGAAATACGAAGTCCATCCTGCATCAGGTGAACCGCCGACGACGAATGAGATGTTTAATAACATTGCACCGGCAAAGAATAACCAGAAACTGAGTGCATTTAAGCGCGGAAACGCAACGTCACGCGCCCCAATTTGTAATGGTACAACAAAGTTCATTAATGCCATGATGAATGGCATCGCCATAAAGATAATCATTACCACCCCATGTGTGGAGAAAATCTCATTATAATGCTGGGCATCTAATAGTTTGTTTTCAGGTACCGCAAGTTGGGCTCGCATCATTATTGCATCCGCCCCGCCGCGGAATAACATTATCAATGCCGAGATTAAATACATAATACCGATTCGTTTGTGGTCTACTGTTGTTAACCATTCACGCCACAGATAACCCCATTTCTTAAAATATGTTAACCCAGCAATAACCGCGATCACGGTCAGACCAATGGCAACCATTGAGGCGTAAATCGCAGGACTCGGGTGTGGAACAGCAAAGCGACTAAAGAAATCCATGCTAGTATATCTCCTTTCGAGTAACTTTCTTGTCAGCTAAAACTAGCAAACTCTTAATGATTTTGGTGTGCTTCTGTTTCGGACTCATTTGAGTCATTTGCAGATGCTTTCTCAGAATCGTTGGAACTATGATTATGTCCACCGTGTTCACCCTCAGGAGGAGGCATAAATCCTAAATGTGTGCCCGTATAGGTGGACTGTCCAAGATGGCCTGGTTTTAATAACTCATCAAATTTTTCTTCCGTTAACGGTTTTGCCGTTTCTTTTACCTCTTCTACCCATTCTTCAAATTCATCTTTAGGCATAGCTTCAACGTTAAATGTATTTTCTGCGAATCCTTTCCCGCTAAAGTTTGCATTTCTGCCCATGAACTCCCCGGGAACATCTGCAGCTAAATGTAAGGTGTTAACCATGTCAGACATGGCATATTTTTGGCCACCGAGCTGAGGAATCCAAAAACTTGTAATAGGTCCGTAGGAATAAAGTTTAAATTCGATTGGACGGTCGGTCGGAATATATAAGTAGTTAACCGTTTCGATGTTCTCCTCTGGATAACTAAAATGCCATTTCCAGTTAGAGGAGGAAGCATAAATGATTAATGGTTTTTTATTTTCATAGCCTTTCGGTGTTGACTCTACTTCATAATTTGATTTAACAGACATAACAGAAAGGAATATAACGATTAACACCGGAATTCCTACACATACTGCTTCAACCAATAAGCTTCCCTTAATATGTGGTGGCTCATAATCTTTACTCTGTTTTGAAGCACGGAACTTTATTAACATATATACAAGCATAGCAAATACTACGATGACGATTACTGACATTAAAATAATTGATAATATGATGTCATCTGCTTGTGTTTTGGCTTGTGGTCCTTTAGGATCTAAAACCATTAACGGCTCGCAACCTGTAAGCAATGTGAAAATGGTAAATATTGAAGACAAAACAACCCATTTAAATTTCATTGTGGTACCCCTTTCTACAATTCTTAAAGTCTTTATATAGACTGTGATATATATCACACTTATCTCTTCATATTATAATGACTTTAATTAAAAAGTCATTCGAATGTGAAATATGTCACAAAATGTTCAAAAATAAGAATGATTGTTTATTTTCCAGTAGCAATCATTAGCATTTAATTTAGAAATCGATTATCATGTAAAAGATATAATGAATTTGATTACCAAGTATAGCCAATTGTAGTAAACTTCTCCTTTTAAAGTTAAATAAACTAATAGAGCTTGGAAGCCGTTTTTAGAAAACGATTTCCAAGCTCTTTTTTTATTATTCATCCTCTGCAAATTAAATATAGTAATTAAATCATATTTTTATTTCGTTCTCATGAACTAATAGGATGTTTTATGCGTATCATATTTCCCTTACCCTCCGCATATTGTTTGATGATGGGAAAGGAGTGTTCAAAAATGATTAGTGTAGAAATAACCAAAAAAATTGATAGCATCGCTCATCCGAAGGTTCGTAATATAGTAAAAATTTGTATAGAAAATGGCTGCAGGTTTAAACCACATCCAAGCAACCCAAACTTAATTAATTTATTCGATCCAACACAAAGGAAAAATATTATTGGAGACATTAACCCCGCAAGCCCTAGAGGATATTTCACATTAGAGGTAGAAAATGGCCGTTTCAAATCATTTAGAAATGAAATCATCGGTTTGGACATTGACAAAGCAAATTTTGAAGAGAGTGTTTTAAAGAGGATAAACCGGTAGAAAAAAAGTCATGATTTCACTTAATGAAATCATGACTTTTTTTACCTTTGGGATCGCTAACAATTAAATTATTTATAAAAGGCACGCTTTAAGGCGATACCCGCTTTTTCTAGGGCATCTTTACCTTGATTTATAACGGCTGACATACTGATGAAGCCATGGATTGTACCAGCATAGCGAACAGCTTCGACTTCGACACCAGCATCAGCTAACTTTTTCGCGTAAGCCTCACCCTCATCTCTTAGCGGATCATACTCAGCGGTAATCACTAACGCTGGCGGTAAGCCATTAACATCCTCATAAAGATATGGAGATACCAGCGGGTTTTGTTTATCCTCTTCACTGTTTAAATAGCATTCACGGAACCATTCCATTGTTCCTTTTGTTAAGAAATAGCCCTCAGAATTTTCCTTCATTGAAACCGTGGCTTTCCCTCCTACATTTGTACTAGGATAGAGGAGAAGCTGGAAACATATCTCTGGAGCCTTTCTGTCCTTTGAAAGATTCGTAACAACAGCTGCTAGATTACCGCCAGCACTATCGCCGCCAACTGCAATCCTCGTGCGGTCTACCTGAAACTCTTCCGCATGATCATAAACATATTGAACAGCGGAATAGGAATCTACCACCGCTGCGGGAAATTTATGTTCCGGTGCTAATCGATAATCTACTGAAATGGTCACACAGTTAGCGTGGTTTGTAAGTGCTCTGCAGACATCATCGTGAGAATCAATATTACCGATTACCCAACCGCCACCATGGAAAAAAACAAGTGCCGGGTACGTATCCTGTGTTTCCATAGGATAATAGATACGTACAGGAATATCCGATTCAGGACCTGGAACAGTCCGATCCTCAACCTTGCCAACAGGTTCGATTGCGCCACGCGGCATAATGAATGCAGCCCTTGCCTGCTCTGGAGACAACGTTTCCATTGGCGGTGCACCTGCAGCAGCCAATTGATCTAATACAAATTTCGTTTGTGGATCAAGTGTCATTCTTTCGCCTACCTTCTGTTATAATATTCTAACAATTACTTCATTCGTTACATATCCTTATTTTTCCTGCAAATAGGTATCTACTATTTTAAATAAGATTTATAAACCGATACTCTAGTATTGAAATAATATTTCAGATAGAAAAACAGCCTGCCTAAAAAGGCGGCTGTAATGCAGTAATTCCTTATAAAATAGGAGATAACAACCTGGAAACTGATTCCTTCAGTCGCACTTCCAATGATCGTTTTTGATATTCTTCAAATGTGAGTAATTTGGAAACTAACATATCTTCCTTAAATATTCTTGTCAGTTTTTTAGAAATCTCTTCGTCATATAAAAACGCGTTTACTTCAAAATTGAGCTTAAAACTGCGATAATCTATGTTCGCTGTGCCAACAGATGAGACTTCTTCATCCACAACAAGCGTTTTTGCATGGACAAATCCATTATTGTAAATATATACATTTGCGCCAATTTTTAGCAAGTCGCCAATATGTGAAAGTGTAGCCCAGTAAACAAATAGATGATCGGGTTTGTTAGGAATCATAATATTGACTTCAATCCCAGATAAACAAGCAATCCTTAGTGCATCTAATAAACTTGCATCAGGAATAAAATACGGAGTTTGAATATAAATGGATTTTTTGGCAGACATAATCATTTTAATATAACCGTTTTTTATATGTTCTAACTCAGAATCTGGACCACTTGTTACGATTTGTATTCCAACCGCTCCATGGGATACATTTTCCGGAAATAGATTAGGAACATAGTAAACATCATTTACATCTGAAGCCTGATTCCAATCCAGAATAAACCTAACCTGCAGCGCATATACCGCCATACCCTGAATCCTTAAATGTGTATCGCGCCAATATCCAAATTTCGCATTAAGTCCCAGATATTCATCTCCAACATTAAAGCCGCCAACATAACCGATTTTCCCATCTATAACCACTAACTTCCGATGATTCCTATAGTTCATTCGCAGATTAATAAAACGAAATTTAGAAGGAAAAAACACCTCAACCAGTCCACCTGCGGCACGGAAATCCTTAAATAAACGTTTAGGCAAGCCCCGTGAACCAAGTTCATCATATAAGACTCTGACTTTTATTCCTTCTTTGGCTTTTTTCGTTAGCTCTTCAATTAATTTTTTGCCAAGATTATCATTTTTGATGATGTAGTATTGGATATGTATATACTCCTTGGCATTTTTAATATCTTTAAATAACTGGTCAAATTTCTCTTTTCCATCTGTAATGATTTGTACACTATTATCTTCCGTTAAGATGGCTTGGTTTTTGATTAAGTGCATATAAATTAGGTCCCGACTATTGCTGGTAACCTGATTGAAAAATTTAAATTTATTGGCACGAAGTGTTGTTATTTGAGTTTCCAGCACTTCCTCGAAGCCAGTCTTTTTAATGTCATCCCATTGAAATAGGCGCTTTCGACTCAAATTTTGTCCCAAAAGCAGATACAAGATAAACCCTAAAATAGGGATGAAAAATAGTACTAATAGCCATGCCCATGAGGAGCCAACGTCCCTCCGTTCTTTAAAAATTACAAAAAGGGCCATAATGATGTTTAATACGAGAATTAAACTAAGTAAAACGGAAGTAAAATTCATCAAATAACCCCTTTCCAAGGTAATAGAGACACTTTATCAAATATGGAAATATTTATTCTATCTTAACCTCATTATACTTTACCTTTAACAATACTTCCTGTTATAAGCAAGAAACAATGGCTTATCTTTTACATCAGAGGTCATCCTACCTGCCCAATTGTCCGTCCTATCTGCCTTTTTCAGAGGCTTATCTGCATAATGATTCTCCCTATTTCCAAATAGAGTGTTTTACCCGCTATTCTTCTTTTATGCAAAAAAAGATTTCCTTATGAATTACACAAGGAAATCTTTTTTATGATATAAGGAAACTAAATTAATAGAATAGGCGTACGGGGTCACTTACACCATACGCCTTTTCCTCTAATTCTTCATTGTCAAAATACTACTTCAATGCAATGCAAATATTTTTCGCTTCCGTAAAGAATTCCAGACTGTAATGACCGCCTTCACGTCCGATTCCGCTTTTCTTAAATCCGCCAAATGGAGCACGGAGGTCGCGGACAAACCAGCAATTCACCCAAATGGTGCCTGCACGAACAGAATGAGAAATACGGTGGGCACGCTGGAGGTTCTCCGTCCAAACCACGCCATTTAAGCCGTATTCTGTATCATTTGCAATTCTAAGTGCCTCTTCCTCTGTATCAAATGGAATGATGGTTACGATTGGGCCAAAAATTTCTTCTTGGCAAATTCGAGATTTTGAATCTTCTTGAACATACACAGTAGGTTCTAAATAATACCCATTTTGTAAATAATCCGGCAGATCAGGTCGCTTTCCACCACAAATTAATGTTGCATTTTCCTCTTTAGCAATTTCTAGGTAGCTCGTTACTTTTTTATAATGCTCTTCACTAACAACTGGACCCATTTTTGTCTCTACGTCTTGCGGGTCTCCTACTTTCAGTTCTAGAGCCGCTTTCTTAAATCTCTCAAGAAACTCTTCTAAGATAGAGCGTTGAACTAAAATTCTTGATCCTGCGAGACATATTTGCCCAGAATTCATGAAGGCTGCATGAATCGAAACGGGTATGGCTTTATCAAGGTTCGCATCTTCAAACACGATATTAGCTGCTTTACCCCCGAGTTCGAAGGAAACCTTTTTCAACGTATCTGCTCCACTCTTCATGATTCGTTTCGCCGTAGCGGTAGAACCCGTAAATGATACAAGGTCAACTTCAGGATGTGTAGTGAGGGCCGTTCCAACAACCCCGCCAAGACCATGAACGATATTTACCACACCATCTGGTATTCCAGCTTCTTTTGCAATTTCACCCAGTAAAGATACGGACAGCGGTGTCATTTCTGCTGGTTTAATCACTGCTGTGTTTCCTGCTGCAAGGCATGGACCAAGCTTCCAGGTTGTCAGCATAAAAGGTACATTCCAAGGGGTAATGAGCGCAGCAACCCCAACTGGTTCGTGACGAGTATAGTTCAGGTACTCCTCTTCCATCGGATACGTTTCTCCGCCCTGCTTTTCAATGAGATCGGCAAAGAATTTGATATTGTTTGCTGCTCGTGGAACTTCGTGTTCAACGGCTGAGTGATAGGGTTTCCCAACATCTGTAGCGTCCAGACGAGCGATTTCTTCCTTGCGTTCAAGGATGATTTCAGCCATACGACGAAGTTTTGCCGTGCGCTCCGCTACAGTCATTGTCCGCCATGGGCCATTTTCAAAAGCATTCCTTGCGGCGCGGCAGGCTTTATCCACATCTGCCTCTGTTGCTTCACTTACTTTTGCAATGATTTCTTGAGTAGCAGGGTTTTTTACATCAAAGGTTACTCCATTGACTGCTTGTACATATTCACCATTTATATATAAACCAACTTCTCTTATTCCTGTTTGTACTTGGGTCATTTTGTAACCTCATTTCTCTTCTTAACCGACTCTCCTGCGATTCCCCAATGTTCCGCTTCTACTTCATTAATCATGACACGCACATTTTGGACGGGAGCCTCTAACACTTCAGATACTAAGTCGGAAACCTCTCTAATCAATCGTTCTTTCTTTTCAGGCGATCTACCTTTAAGAATATTAATCTGAATAAATGGCATTCAAAATCTCTCCCTTCGCCTTGTTGTTTATTCAGTAAATACAGCTTCTACGGAACCCATTCCATCAAAGCTTGCGGAAAAATGGTCACCTGCTTCAATCTTAATTGCAGCAGATAAAGAGCCACTTAACACGACTTCGCCAGGTTGAATGCTTTGTCCCACCTTATACAGCTTATTCGCAAGCCAAGCTATCGCTCTCGCTGGATGCCCCATTACAGCTGCACCAGCTCCAGTAGCAACAACTTCTCCGTTCTGCTTGAACACCATTCCCATTAGCTTCAAATCAAGTTTTTCTGGTGAGTAAAATCTCTCTCCAATAATAAACCTTGATGATGAGGAATTATCCGCAACCGCATCTGCAAGTGTAAAGCTAAACCCTTGAAATCTGCTGTCGATGATTTCTACTGCAGGGGCTACATATTTTGTAGCAGCAAGTACATCTGCGACCGTTACATGAGGACCTATCAGTTCCTTTTCAAAAATAAACGCAATTTCCGGTTCCACTTTTGCATGAATAAATGGTGAAAGGGAAACTCGCTCTCCTTCTGACAATTGCATACTTTCAAGCAATACCCCGTAGGACGGCTCATGAACACCCATCATTACTTGTTTTGCCTTACTCGTTAATCCTAGCTTTCGCCCGACTCTTTTTGTGTTTTCTTCCTTGCATTTCATTTCGATTAAGCGTTCTTGTACTTGATAGGCTAATGCTTCATCCAATTCCGGATAGACTTCAACAAACTTATTAACCGACTTTTTCTGTTTTTCCGCCTCGTAAAGTTCAAAGGCAATCTGATCGATTACATCCGTCTTAATCATGTTTATCACCTAATTTCTATTTTTATCGTTTAAAGGAAGCAGTGACTGAACCGATATGAGCAAACTCAGCGGTAAATGTGTCACCTTCATTTACTTCGATTGCACTTGTTAACGCCCCAGAGAGAACGATTTCACCCGCTTTTAAGGCCACATCGTATTTACCTAAAGAATTTGCCAGCCAGGCAACGGAACGAAGCGGATTTCCAAGGACGGCTGCACCAGCACCTGAATCAATCATTTCTCCGTTACGATAAGCAACCATTCCGATACGGGTAAGATCCAGTCCTTCAAGCTTTGTCGGCTTTCCGCCAATAATGGCAGCAGCCGAAGAACCATTGTCTGCTACTGTGTCTTCAAATTTGATTTTCCAATCACCAATCCGGCTATCAATCACTTCAATTGCTGGAACGATATATTCCGTGGCTTCAATCACATCGAGAACAGAAACATTCGGACCTTTTAAATCCTTTTTCAAAATAAAGCCAATTTCAAATTCAACTTTGGGTTGAATATATTTATCAAGTGAAACGGTTTCCCCTTCGACATACATCATATCAGCCAATAAATGTCCATAATCAGGCTGGTTGACGCCAAACATATTTTGAATGGCTTTGCTTGTTGCCCCAATTTTCTTCCCGACAATGATTCCACCCTTTTCTACTTTTCTGCGGATAATCTCTAATTGAGTATAGTAGGCTTCATCCACTGTAATCCCTGGATAGGAAACCGTTAACGGTTCAATTACGTTTTTCGTTTCCTCTGCTTCCAATAAACGGCTTGCAGCTTCTTGAATGATCGTCACAATCGTTTCCTCCTAATCTACTGCTAAACTTTCAAGCCTTTTTTCTCTGCTAATTCAACTGCCACATCTAAGATCCAGTCTTCCTGTCCTGCAACTGCATTTCGTTTGCCCAATTCCTCCATGATTTCTGAGACTGGAACACCGAACTTTTCCGCTGCATGCCTTACATGTAATAAAAAGCTGTTATACACGCCTGCATAACCACTAGATAAATTGTCACGATCAATAACAATTGGAACCTCCATAATTGGAGCTACAACTTCTTCGGCAGCATCCATTAAAATCGCTAAGTTAATCCCTGTTTCTAGATTCATCTTATTTAAGACAGCCACTAGTACTTCCGTCGGTGCATTCCCTGCTCCTGCTCCAAGTCCCCTGAGGGTGCCGTCAATTTGATCGGCACCAGCTTCTAGCGCCGTAATAGTATTACCAATCGCTAAGCCAAGATTATTATGTGCATGAAAACCGACTTCAATGGATAATGCTTCTTTTAGAGCAGAAACCCTCTCCCTCACACCACTTTGAACGAGCGCCCCAGCGGAATCGACGACATAGACACAATCAGCACCATATGATTCCATCAACTTAGCCTGCTCTACAAGGACTCTGGCAGGTTGCGTATGCGACATCATTAAGAAACCTACTGTTTCAAGCCCCAATTCTTTTGCTAGCCGGAAATATTGCTCTGTTACATCTGCTTCCGTGCAATGTACAGCAATACGGATGACAGAGATACCAATTTCAGCTGCTTTTCTTAACTCGGTGCTCGTTCCAATTCCTGGAACGAACAACGAGGCAATTTTTGCTTGTTTCGCTGTTTCGACAGCCACTTTAATCAAATCAAATTCAGAATGAACAGAGAATCCTTGCTGAATTGTTGAACCATTCAACCCTGCACCATGACTGACCTCGATTACAGGTACACCTGCTTCATCTAAACTCCGAACAATCGTCCTTATCATTTCCGGAGTATAACTATGGGCTATAGCATGATCGCCATCTCGTAGTGTCGTATCTGTAAGTCTTGGTATTTTCATCGGCTTACCTCCTTAGTTCCTAGAAAATGCGCGGCATAGCCCTCGCCTACTCTATGTGCTGAGGCTGTCATGATATCTAAATTTCCCGCATATGTAGGGAAAAAATCTCCTGCACCGACAACCTCATTCATGATCACCACGGTCGGTAATCGTCCCCAAGGGGTTTCCCGGTAATCAATAAATGGGGTGCCTTTTAATCTGTAGCCAGGTACATAGCTGGAAATCTCATCTGCAATCGATTGAACAGAAGAAATGACAGCTGATTCATCAAACTCCTCTTTAATGACTACATAAACTGAATTCGTCATATTAATCGGTGGTTCTGCAGGATTAAAAACAGGAATCGCTCTTGCTATTTTTGCCCCGCCAACTTTATGAACGGCATTTGCCGTCGTCCGAACAAATTCGTCTACATTTTGTCTTGTTCCCGGTCCAATCGAAAGACTTGCTGCCGTTGCAATGACTTCAGCATAATGAACAGGTACAATACGATTTACTGCGTAAACAAGAGGGGTAGTCGCCTGCCCGCCACACGAAATCAAGTTTACGTTCATGGCTTCAATATGTTCATTTAAGTTCACGGTAGGGACAACAAACGGTCCTACTGCTGCAGGAGTCATATCAATTGCCAATTTTCCCCGTTCACGTAATGCTTCTGCATTCAACTTATGTGCTTTTGCGCTAGTTGCATCAAAAACAATCTTAATCTCTGGGTCTTCCAATATTGCATCTATTCCATGATGGCTTGTACGAACTCCCTTAGCCTGAGCTCTTGCCAGCCCTTCTGAATTAGGGTCAATCCCTGCCACCATCGCTAACTCCAAATTTCCCTCAGTTTTTAATATTTTGTACATTAAGTCTGTTCCAATATTTCCTGATCCTAAAATCGCAGTTTTTACTTTAGTCAAGATCTCTCACCCTCTTTCTATTATTCTAGGAATTAAGGTTTTACTACTTCAACAGGCTTGGCAACTGTAAGTGGTGTACCTTGCGTCCACCAAGATTCAGGGAATGCTGTACCGATCCAAGTGTCTCCGTTGCCTGGTACATCCTCTATCTCCCACACGACAGGTTTCCATGCTGGGTCGGTAATAATATAGCCTGCATCTCCGAACAATTCGATTCTGTTCCCGCCTGGTTCAATTACATACATACAGAACGCTTGGCTGATTCCATGTTTATTGGGAGGAACTTCAACGAAAACACCATGGTCTTTAAGCAAATCCGCAAGATCATAAAGATTTTGTGGAATTCCATACCAGTAACAAAGATGATGGAGTTTTCCTTTTACTCCCTGAGGCTCTTGCATGTAGGCAATTTCATGGACGAGATTGGAAACGCTTAACCAGCTTCCAAGCACATGGCCATTATCTTGGATTTGCTCTCTTAAACGGAACCCTAGCTGATCTAGTAAGAAATCTGTATCCTCTCCAGGGTTAGAAGTCATTAAATTAATATGATCAAGTCGTCGTACTGGCACACCCTGAGTTGGACGCTTTGAAGGACGATTTAATAATTTTGATCTTTGTTCTTCTGGAACGTCGTAGTATTCCATATCCCATAAAATTTCCATTAAATGACCATCAGGCGTCGTAAACTGGTATGCCTTCCCATGACCAATATCTCCATCGATCCAGCCTTTGCCCAACCCAGTTTTTTCAATTTCCTCCACTCGACGTTGAAGCGCTTGAGGTGAAGTTGCACGCCATGCTACATGTCCTACTCCTGCTTCCGGTGACTCCGTTATTTTTAATGTATTGTGGTAAAAATCTTCATAAGCACGAAGATAAACAGATTTTTCTGAACGAGCAGTTACTTCCATTCCTAAGAATCTTGTGAAAAATTCAACTGATTTTTCAAGTTTTGGAGAAAGAATCTCCACGTGTGCTAGTTGTGCAACATCAAAAATTGGTTCCTTAAAATTGGTCATGTACAGTTCCTCCCTGGATTCTTCATTTAAAATTTTGAAACGTAAAAAACTATATTGACGTAATATACTGAAAAATGATACCGTTTTCATTATAGACGGTGTCACTCTTTTCGAAATTGTCTAAATCTTGCTGTATGCTTATATGTTAATCGATAGTAAATAGGCATACAACATGACCGTCCCTTTATACGGGACACTTTCTGAATTTTAATATTATTTTTCATGATGGGAGAAAACTATGATTCCAGAACAAGAAAATCTGCTCTCTTCAGTAAAAAATGCTATCCGGATTCTACGCTCTTTTAAAATGGATCAGCCACAAAAAGGGGTACGCGAACTTGCTGCAGAGCTTGGATTAGGAAAAAGCAGCGTTCAAAGAATTCTAGTGACACTAGCATCAGAAGGTTTGGTACATAAAAATATTGAAACCAACAAATATGAATTGGGCTTATCTGTTGTAGAATTGAGCTCGATTGTCCTTGGCAACATCGATCTACACACTGAATCACTTCCAATCCTCAAAAAACTAGCATTTAATTGCGGGGAAACTGCCCATCTCGCTATCTTAGAAGATAGTCAAATTGTCTATTTGGGTAAAGTAGAAAGTGAGGGCAGCTCCCAAGTGAAGTCCCACCTGGGGTTCCACAATTACGCTCATTGCACTAGTTCTGGCAAGCTTCTGCTTGCTCACAGTGACAACTACTTTGTTGAACTTATTTTGCAGAATGGACTTGATTCCCTAACTCCTCATACGATTACCAATCCAGATATTTTCCGCAAAGAGTTGAAGACCATCTTAAATCAAGGGTATTCGGTCAGCGTTGGGGAATATAATCTGGGAGTGACTTCCGTATCTGCTCCAGTAAGAGATTATTCTGGTAAAGTCATTGCCGCTATCAATCTAGTCGGACCAAGTCCTAGATTTTCAAAACAACGGATTCACTATTTTGCTAGTGAACTAATCCGTTCAGGTGATTTAATTTCTGAGAGACTTGGTTATTGGAAGAGATGAAAATGGTTCCAATGGTGACCTGTTCGCCGTGAGGCCAAGAGGAAAATTGTGGAGGCGGATTCATCATTATCTGAACGATGTAAAGATCCGCCTCCAGCTTTTTGGTCTTTTTTCAATTATTACTAATTTATTAATTATGGCTTCACTACTTCAGGTGACTTTACTTTTGTAACCGGTGTACCGCGCAACCACCAAGATTCTGGGAATGCAGTACCAATCCATGTATCACCATTGCCTGGTACATCCTCCATTTCCCAAATGACTGGCTTCCAATCTGGATCCATAATTAAATATCCCGTATCACCAAACAGCTCAATTCGATTTCCTCCTGGCTCATATACATACATACAGAAAGCTTGGCTAATTCCGTGTTTATTCGGAGGAACCTCAACAAAATAACCATGATCCTTAAGTAAATCTGCAATATCATAAAGATTTTGCGGAATCCCATACCAATAGCAAAGATGATGGAGCTTGCCTTTTTCACGGTTAGGCTCTTGCATGAAGGCAATTTCATGAACAAGATTGGAGACGCTTATCCAACTTCCGAGCACATTGCCGTTATCTCTGATTTGCTCTCTTAGCCGGAACCCTAGAGTATCTAACATAAAGTTTGTATCTGCTTCCGGATTAGAGGTCATTAAATTAATATGATCTAAACGACGAACAGGTACACCATGATCAGGTCGTTTTGAAGGACGATTTAATAGTTTTGATTTTTGATCTTCCTGAGGTATATAATATTCAACTTCCCAAAAAATTTCCATTTTATAGCCATCAGGTGTTGTAAACTGATAGGCCTCACCATGACCGATATCGCCATCAATCCACCCACACCCTAATCCAGTTTTTTCAATTTCCTCCACTCTGCGATGAAGAGCCTGAGGTGAGGATGCACGCCAGCCTACATGCCCTACTCCTGCTTCCTTTGCTTCCGTAATTTTTAGTGTGTTATGGTAAAAGTCCTCATATGCACGAAGATAAACAGATTGACCTACACGAGCAGTTACTTCCATCCCTAGAAATCTAGTAAAAAATTCAACTGATTCTTCAAGTTTGGGAGAAAGAATCTCCACATGTGCAAATTGAGCCACATCATAATTTGGTTCTTGGTAATTTTTCATTTTTATTCCCCCTGATTTTAATTAAATGATAATGAGTACATACAAAACCAGTCCCCTACAAATTGATACCGCTTACATTTTTAAGGTCCTTTTAGATACTACTTCTATCATCTCCACATTTTGAATTTTCTTCATGTTTCCTTCACTGAACTTCTTTAACACTAACTTTATGTTAATTTATCTGACAATCCTTTACAACGACATCATATGTCAGAAAATTTTTAAAAAACTAATATCTCCTGTCGGTTTTTTGGAAGGATCAATTCCGTTGGACACTATCGGGCTTGCTTATATAAAATTCCTCATATATAAAAATCGGATATTCCGTAAAACAAAAAAACAACCAATTAAGGTTGCTCTTAAATGTGCCTGGCAACGTCCTACTCTCACAGGGGCGCCTGCCCCAACTACCATCGGCGCTAAGAAGCTTAACTTCCGTGTTCGGTATGGGAACGGGTGTGGCCTTCTCGCCATAATTACCAGACTATTTAATTAGAGAAAATTTTCATTCCCTCAAAACTAGATAATGCTTGAAGAAGAAAATAAAACAAGTTCGCCTTTTAAATATGGTTAAGTCCTCGAACGATTAGTATCAGTCAGCTCCACACGTCACCGCGCTTCCACCTCTGACCTATCAACCTGATCATCTTTCAGGGTTCTTACTAGCTTGACGCTATGGGAAATCTCATCTTGAGGGGGGCTTCATGCTTAGATGCTTTCAGCACTTATCCCGTCCGCACATAGCTACCCAGCGATGCCTTTGGCAAGACAACTGGTACACCAGCGGTGCGTCCATCCCGGTCCTCTCGTACTAAGGACAGCTCCTCTCAAATTTCCTGCGCCCACGACGGATAGGGACCGAACTGTCTCACGACGTTCTGAACCCAGCTCGCGTACCGCTTTAATGGGCGAACAGCCCAACCCTTGGGACCGACTACAGCCCCAGGATGCGATGAGCCGACATCGAGGTGCCAAACCTCCCCGTCGATGTGGACTCTTGGGGGAGATAAGCCTGTTATCCCCGGGGTAGCTTTTATCCGTTGAGCGATGGCCCTTCCATGCGGAACCACCGGATCACTAAGCCCGACTTTCGTCCCTGCTCGACTTGTAGGTCTCGCAGTCAAGCTCCCTTGTGCCTTTACACTCTGCGAATGATTTCCAACCATTCTGAGGGAACCTTTGGGCGCCTCCGTTACTCTTTAGGAGGCGACCGCCCCAGTCAAACTGCCCACCTGACACTGTCTCCCACCCCGATAAGGGGTGCGGGTTAGAATTTCAATACAGCCAGGGTAGTATCCCACCGACGCCTCCACCGAAGCTAGCGCTCCGGCTTCTCAGGCTCCTACCTATCCTGTACAAGCTATACCAAAATTCAATATCAGGCTACAGTAAAGCTCCACGGGGTCTTTCCGTCCTGTCGCGGGTAACCTGCATCTTCACAGGTACTATAATTTCACCGAGTCTCTCGTTGAGACAGTGCCCAGATCGTTACGCCTTTCGTGCGGGTCGGAACTTACCCGACAAGGAATTTCGCTACCTTAGGACCGTTATAGTTACGGCCGCCGTTTACTGGGGCTTCAATTCAGAGCTTCGCTTGCGCTAACCCCTCCTCTTAACCTTCCAGCACCGGGCAGGCGTCAGCCCCTATACTTCGCCTTGCGGCTTCGCAGAGACCTGTGTTTTTGCTAAACAGTCGCCTGGGCCTATTCACTGCGGCTCTTCGAGGCTATTCACCCCAAAGAGCACCCCTTCTCCCGAAGTTACGGGGTCATTTTGCCGAGTTCCTTAACGAGAGTTCTCTCGCTCACCTTAGTTCTCTCCTCGCCTACCTGTGTCGGTTTGCGGTACGGGCACCTTTTATCTCGCTAGAGGCTTTTCTTGGCAGTGTGGAATCAGGAACTTCGGTACTATATTTCCCTCGCTATCACAGCTCAGCCTTCACGAGAAGCGGATTTTCCTACTTCTCAGCCTACCTGCTTAGACGCGCATATCCAACAGCGCGCTTACCCTATCCTCCTGCGTCCCCCCATCACTCAAACGATAAAGAGGTGGTACAGGAATATCAACCTGTTGTCCATCGCCTACGCCTTTCGGCCTCGGCTTAGGTCCCGACTAACCCTGAGAGGACGAGCCTTCCTCAGGAAACCTTAGGCATACGGTGGATGGGATTCTCACCCATCTTTCGCTACTCATACCGGCATTCTCACTTCTAAGCGCTCCACCAGTCCTTACGGTCTAGCTTCAACGCCCTTAGAACGCTCTCCTACCACTGA